>DAOVNC010000008.1 GCA_030630445.1 Kiritimatiellales bacterium
ATTGGTGTAGGCCGATTTTACGAATTCAGTATCCTCGGGCAATTGCTCCTTCTCGGCTCGAGCCATGTTGTAGAGCCGGGCTCCGCAATCCGGGCAGATGTCTGGAGTTTCAAGTTCGCGAATATAGAAGGAGGGTTCGTGATAGTCCTTCGCGCAGGCATCCGGGTTGTGGCAAAAACGAAGTTCGTTGCCGACCCACCCTTCAACCTTTTCCGGAAGCTCCATCGCCACTCCGGGAATAAAATCCAGTTCAACACCCACCGTGAATGCCAGTGCGAAAATAGAGAGCATCATTAAAACCACAATGCTCAGGAATGGCTTAAGTAGGCTTTTTTCCATGATGTAAAAAGTTCCCTGTAGTTAACGTTAAGCAATTTTCCGAAACCGACCATCAAGCTGATGGCCACCGCAAAAAGAACATAGCCCGACCAGTCATGGTGTAAGCCTGTGCCAAACTTTTGCCCGCTCGTGACGGAGACCAGCGCAATTGAAATGATACGGCCCACATTGCCCGCCACGGCAATCGGAATGGAAGCGATAAACAACACCCATTTTTTCACAAAGGTTTTTTGGGTAAAATAGGCATACACAGCGGTGAGCGCCGTCATGGCCAACAAGGATCGCAGGCCGGAACACGCAGCCTCGACGTTCAAATCGAAATAAGGCGATCTCAACATGGTTCCCACCCGCTGGCATTCGATCCCCATCCCTTGAAGGGCCGAGTGCCCCATGGTGGTGGCAATGTGCTGCAACGGCCCCGAAAGCGCATCCAGAAAGTTTAGCGGAACGCAGAAGATCAGATAGGCACACGGGAAAATCAACAGCTTGGCGACCTTCCAGCCAAAAAAGTAGAGCGGGATGCCCCATATCAGCAGAATCAGACTCATCAGCGAAAGACGGGTCTGCTGCATCTTTGCGCCCATCCAATGCATGGCTAGCGCGGCGACAATAACAAACAACCCGATTTGGCAAACCTGCTTTGGTGCGGCAAAAAAATCTTCGCGCTTGTACCAAATCACAGCCAAGCTCACGAACGGAATCAGGTAGCCATGCGAATAGTCGGCACCGAACGATTGCTTATCACCCCAACGGGCAACCATCCACGTAAACGCTGATTTGCTGTCAATATTCTCCACTGTATTGCCCAGCAAATGAAACAGAACAAAAAGAAACCCGATGATCACCGAAACAAAGCCGATGGTCATCAGCTCATTTGTCGTCAACGAGCCCAACCGCCAGCGGTCGCTCCAAATCACCGTGCTATTGGTTTTCAAACCGTCCATAACCCATACCTCGTGCATTTCATTTCCAAACCATGATTCTATACCCTATTGACCTCGGAAAATCAAGGTTCGTTCATCCGCAGTCGCGCACGGTTATTTTTAACCTATTTGTGCTTGCAAACAAAACGCGTTTCAGAATAATGGCGCTTCGTTTTTGAGAAAAAGCGAGCGTAGCTCAGTGGTAGAGCTCCACCTTGCCAAGGTGGTTGTCGAGAGTTCGAATCTCTTCGCTCGCTCCATTTTCAACCCCGATCCGCCATATGCGGGTCGGGGTTTTTCATTTCGTTCACTTCGAGATTGCATCTGTGACCTGCGGTGCTACGCATCCTCGGTGGTCTCCGGTGCTGCGCACCTCCGGCACGCTCGCTCCATTTTCAACCCCGATCCGCCATTTGCGGGTCGGGGCTTTTGCAGGTCGGGGGTTTTTTGTGTGCTCCCTGCGTCACTCTTCACTCCGTTGCGAGTGGACTACATAGGGGGACACCTGCGTAGTTCCGTCGCAGTGAAGCGGAGACGGCACATCCGCTGACAAAGCGTCATTCGGTCATGCGCAATAAAAAACGGCACATGGGAGGGGAAAGAACCCATGTGCCGTTGCTGGCTATCCCTTTGATACCCAGCTCAAATTGCCGATCTATTCACCCTGCTGTTCGCGTGCGCGGCGATGAGCCTCGAAGGACTCGCGCATGGCCTTGCGCTCCGCTTCACTCAGCTCGCCATCGCCATCCGTGTCGAATTTCTCCAGCATTTCCGCGCGGCTGGGGCGTTCGCCATCGCGTTTGCCTTGGCGTTTTTCCATGTCTGCGCGCAGTGCGGCACGCTCTTGCTCGTTCAGCTCGCCATCGCCGTCCTTGTCATACTTCTTCAGCATTTCTTCGCGACTGGGGCGTTCGCTATCACGTTTGCCTTGGCGTTTTTCCATATCCGCGCGCAGTGCGGCACGCTCTTGCTCATTCAGCTCGCCGTCGCCGTCCTTGTCATACTTCTTCAGCATTTCCTCGCGGGAGGGACGTCCGTCCGGGCCCTTCTTGCCGCCTTCCTTCCCACGGCCCTGTCCGTCGCCAGCACCTCCGCGTTGCCCTTGGCCGGCATTGACCATCGTCATTGCACCCATCAGCGCCATTACCAATCCTGCCAGTCTCCATGTCTTTGCCTTCATGCGATACCTCCGTGGGTTAATATGAATCGCTCGATGGGAAAAACGGACGGCACGAAAATTTATTGCATGGCGCCCCTGTTTTCTACAGGGAAATACAGAGGGCACGCATCGATCGATGCGTGCCTGCGGGATCTGGAGGCTGTTTCAGCTTGTTTCGTTCAAGTGTCCTGTCTCATAAATAAGCGGTCAAATGAGAGCCTATTACTGAGACAGGACACTAGGCCATGTGCTGCTGCGGAAGTTCGCGGACGCGCAACGGCAACGAGGCGATTGTCTGATCGTCGATGGCCAGGTTGATCTGATAGTCGGCAAAGGATTCGAATTTCACATGCTGGAAATTGAGAATCAGGTTCACGGCGACGGAATCCACATCGTCCGCCATGCGTGGGTGCACCTCGCCATCCATGGGCGGCAAGACCGGGCGACCGTCGGGATCGACCAATTGCAGGTTCACCTTGTGGGCACCTTCCTCCACTTTATCGAAGCGCATCCGAATCGCAATGGCGCAAGCGGGATGGGCCACCGGCATTTTAGCCGCATAGATCTGGTCGAACGTTCCGAGGATATTCAGCTTTCCGCGGCTATCCGTCGCGGCATCGCACAATGCAAAAACTTCAACTTTCATAAATCATCTCCTAGGGTTCGGGTTCCACGATATGCATTCTTCCAGAGATTGAAAGCGCGTATATGGGGATTGCGGGAAATATTTTACGGGCCTGCGCGCTTGTTGGCGCATTGGTCGGAGGAAGCGGAGCCAACAGCAAGGAAAACCTCGAAAAAAGAGCCGCCGACTTTCTCAGTAGGCATCTGGGATCTCAGTCCGTCACGGCACCCTCGGAGGCGGGGCCGACGAGCTTGGCATATTTCGCCAGCACACCGGTTTTATAGTGCGCCCGCGGCGGCTTCCATTTGGCGAACCGTTGCTTGATTTCAGTCTTCGACAACTTCAGCGTGATCGACCGTTTTTTGGCATCGATCGTGATAATATCGCCATTCTTCACAATGGCGATCGGACCGCCCGCATAGGCCTCGGGCGTGATGTGCCCGATCACGAAACCATGGCTTCCGCCAGAAAACCGGCCATCGGTTATGAGCGCCACATCTGCGCCCAACCCCCGTCCCATGATCGCGGAGGTGGGTGCCAGCATTTCACGCATGCCGGGGCCGCCTTTCGGTCCTTCGTAGCGAATCACGACCACATGCCCCGCCCTGACCGAGCCATCAAGGATCTTCTTCATTGCCTGCTCTTCGGAATTAAAGACCATGGCCTTCCCTGAAAACTCCAACCCCTCCTTGCCGGAAATCTTGGCGACCGCCCCGTCCGGGGAAAGATTGCCCTTGAGGATCACCAAATGCCCCTCTTTTTTGACCGGGCGGCTGAATGACCGGATAATCTCCTGCTTCCTTGGATAGGGCTTTGTGCGGGCGAGGTTTTGCTTCAGCATGTAGCCGGTCACGGTCATGCAGTCGCCATCGATCAGCCCCTCCTTGAGCAGGCGGGCCATGAGGGGCGCAACGCCGCCAATAGCCGCGAGATCGGCCATCACATACTTTCCGCTCGGTTTGAGATCGGCCAAGACGGGGATCTTTTTCCCAATGGTTGTAAAGTCGTTCAGCGTCAGGCGCACCTTTGCCGCACGCGCCATGGCCAGTAAATGCAGCACCGCGTTGGTCGATCCGCCCAGTGCGGTAACCACGGTGACGGCATTCAGGAAAGCCGCGCGCGTCATGATATCGGAGGGTTTGATTCCCTTTTCAATCAACTGCATAACGGCGCGGCCAGCGCCATGGCATTCCTCTTTTTTTTCCTTCGAGACCGCCACGCGCGACGAACTGTTCGGCAAGCTCATTCCCATGGCTTCAATCGCCGAGGCCATGGTGTTTGCGGTATACATGCCGCCGCAGGAGCCCTCGCCGGGGATGGCCGACCGTTCGATTTCCGTCAGGGTCTGGACATTGATTTCGCCGCTGGCAAATTGCCCAACGGCTTCGAATACGGAGACAATATCAATATCCTTTCCGCAATAGCATCCCGGCAGAATGGTTCCGCCATAAACGAATACCGCCGGGCGGTCCAGCCGCGCCAAGGCCATCAGGCAGCCCGGCATGTTTTTATCGCATCCGCCGAAGGCCACCACTCCATCGAAGCCCTCGCATCCCACCACGGTTTCGATGGAGTCGGCAATGACCTCGCGCGAGACGAGGGAATACTTCATGCCCTCGGTGCCCATTGAAATTCCATCCGAAATGGTGATGGTATTGAAAAGAACCGCCTTCCCGCCAGCGACCTCGACCCCCTTTTCGGCCTCCGCGGCCAGCCGGGCGATGTGCATGTTGCAGGGGGTGACCATGCTCCAGGTCGACGCAATGCCGATCTGGGGTTTCTTGAAATCGGCATCCTTGAATCCCACGGCCCGCAGCATGGCCCGGCTGGGCGCGCGCTCATACCCCTCCACAACAATCGACGAATACGGGCGTTTATCCTTCTTGAACGATTTCGCGCACATAGGCATAACCCTCTGTTGTTCGCCGGGAGTTTAAAGGCATTTCGATCCGATTCAACCCAATTTCAACTCTTTCCAATGGCGAAACACGTGCAAATCCAGACTGATTTTATCATCTATGCGAAATTTCCCTTAATAATTCCGCGGCAAAGCCGGGATTTATCCAAGTCTAAGCGGATTTTGCCCGCGCCGCTCTTTCTTGGCATGGCCTGTGCTAAATACTACCCATGGAAGAGGTAAAAAGTATGAGGACACGGTCAATAGTCGCAGTGGAAGTTTCGATGGCCTTGGCAGGGATTGCCATGGTGGGGTTGATGCTGGTCGTATCCTTCCTTTAAAATCACTTTCCCCCCTGGTTCCAATGATTGGGAATCTTCCCCTCCCTTGGGTTTCCAATCATTGGAATCTTTTTTCCACCAACTCCTTGAGGTACTCCGCCAAGGGTTCCTTTATTTCCGGATGCTTTAGGGCGTAGTGGATGTTGGTTTTGATAAAGTCGAGCTTGTGGATCCCATCAACCCACGGAAACAAGCCGTGATGATGGCACTCGACCCCGCCATGCCGACATGGTGTGGAATATTGGAAAAGTAACGCATCGAAAAGCCCTGTTCCCGACATCGACCCCAACCGCCTTGCAATATTCATGGAACCGCTTGAGGGAGGCCTACAGCAAGCGGGTGCCGCCATAGTATCCGCACTCCCGGATATTTTATGGTCGCCGTGCGAGTTCTGTTTTTTTTGACGGGATTACAGGATTTACGGGATGCTGTTAAATTGGATCCTGTTCAATCACAGTCGAAATTCCGCAAATTGCTTTTAATTGCTTGGTTTCCGCATCTATTGCTATTCCCAAACACCGGGCTCTCTGCCGAGGAGATCAACCGGATAAAATCCTGTCCATCCTGTAATCCTGTCTAAAATTCTCCAGTTTAGCCACGTTCACCATAAAAATATTCGAAGAGCCTTAATATCGCGAAACCGCCCCCTCTCGTTCAAGCCATTTCCACCGATTGGAAACGTTTAGAGCATTTCACGATTGTGACGCCGCACGGAACTGTTTCGTAGAGCCGGAGGCAGCCTGCTTGAAGAGCAGGAGCGACCAAAGGAAGCGTCAACCGACGTCCTCGTCGCTTGCCCGTACACAGAGAACGCGACGAGGACGTCGCGTCTACGACATTTCATTCGTGAATTGCTCTAGTGTATTTCCGCGCTTCGGCCACAATCGCCTCTTCCCCATCCACATGTCCATCCTGCATCAGGATGCGCCCGTCGCAGATGACCGTATCGACGCAGGAACGGTCGGCGCTGTAGACAATGTCATCGATCAGCCGGTATCCCGGCGCCAAACGATGGTTGGAGAGATCCACCAACATGCAGTCGGCCAGCTTGCCTTCGGCAATCTTTCCGCAGTCCAGCCCGAGTGCCGTGGCGCCGTTCACGGTCGCCATTTCGAAGGCGGCGCGGGCAGGAAGCACGGTGGGATCGTCGTGCAGGAGCTTGGCTTGCAAGGCCGCGATTTTCATCTCCTCCATCATGTCGAGGTTGTTGTTCGACGAGCATCCATCCGTTCCCAGCGACATCGCCACGCCCTTGGCCTGCATTTTCCGGAACGGGAAACGCCCCGCCGCCAGTTTCATGTTCGACACGGGGTTGTGGACCACATTGACGTTGTTCCGGGCCAGTATCCCGATCTCCTCATCCGTCACATGCACCACATGGGCGGCGAGTACATTGGATCCGAGAAAGCCTATTTTCTCCAGCCACTGGACCGGCCGCAACCCGTAGAGCGCAAGGCAATCGTCCACCTCCTTTTGGGTTTCCGACAGGTGGATGTGAACGGGAAGCTGGTTTTCACCGGCAAATTGGTGCGCCCACTTCAGCGACTGTTTCGAGACGGTGTAGATGGCGTGCGGCCCCAGCGCAAAGCCGATTCGATCCGAATATTGCTTCGCCTCCCCGAACAACCTTTCGGTTAGCTCCCGCTGTTCCGCCGCCTTGGACGCATCGCTAAAATCAATGAATACCGAAGAAAGCACCGCCCGCAGCCCCATCTCCTCGACCGCCCGCGCGGTGCCGTGGAAATGCCAGTACATATCGTTGAAGCAGGTCGTGCCCGACTTGATCATTTCCAGGCAGGCGAGGCGCGTGCCATGGTAGATGTCCTCCTCGCCGAGCTTTGCCTCCAGCGGCCAGATATGGTTTTCCAGCCAGTCATGCAGATCGAGGTCGTCGGCATAGCCGCGCATCAACGTCATCGCCGCATGCGTGTGCATGTTCACGAACGTGGGAAGAATCGCCATTCCCTGCCCCTCGACGACCTGCTCCGCCGACGCCTCAAGATTGCAACCGATTGCCTTGAAGCGGTTCCCCTCGATCAACACATCCGTGGTATCCCCATCCAGCTGCACATTCCGAATCAACAATCCCATCGCACCTCTCCAATTGGCGGAAGCCTACCGCACCCGCCCCGCAAAACCATAAAAAAAGCCCGGCATAACCGGGCTTAGCTTATTGAGAATCCTCAATTATTGCGGCAAAGCCGCTTTGGCACCGCTGCCCAAACGAAAAGCGGTGTCGCCCTTCAGTTGCCACCGCACTCCAAAAAAAGCCCGGCATAACCGGGCTCAGCTTATTGAGACTCATCAATTATTGCGGCAAAGCCGCTTTGGAGTGCGCAGGCAAGTCGATAGACGCGACTGCGCTTTTGCGTATGCCGAGCCCGACCGACAGAAAAGCGGAGTCGCCCTGCGGTTGCCTCCGCACTCCAGAAGATACAAAGATAATCAACGCCTTCTTTCTGGATCAGAAACCCTCCATTAATTTGTACAGGTCGTCCAGACTGGTTCCTGCGGGATCGTCCGCCGGAGCCGGAGACTCCTGAACCTCGTTTTCGGATTCCACTTTCGCGGAAGCCATCCTTAATTGCTTTTCCAGCCATTGAATGTTTTTTCGGATGGAAGCCGAGTTCTTGAGACCCCTGGCATATTGGAATGTTTCCAGCGCCTCTTCATACCGCCCGGCTTTTCGTTGCGCAACGCCGAGCATCCACCAATAATTATCGTTGAACGGGCGAAGTTCTGTCGATTGCTTCAGTCGCTCGATCCCGGCGTCCACGTCCCCCGAAAATATCGTAACCCGCCCCAATCCCACAAGTAGGCTCGCATCCTTGGGATTGAACCGGCAGCCCGTTTCCAGCACCGCCCTTTCGACCGCGGCAATTTGGTTTTTTTCATCCCGGTCCAAGGAATAGTAGCGCTCGTTGTAATAGACAAGCCCCAGCCCCTTGTAGGCACGCCAGTTCGAGGGGTCGATTTTAATGGCCCGATCATAGTAGCGCTTCGCCTTTTCGGGCTGCCTGGCCTCCGCCAACCGATCCGCCGCCGCGCGGATAAATGCCGAAGAGAATGCCTGTAGCGAGAGCAGCAATCCGGCAATCGCCACAACGGCCAAGGCAAGCCTTGCCGGTCGCAGCAACTTGGGCCAAAAGCCATGGCCGTTTCCCTTCAACAACGCTTCCTGTCGCCGTCCACAGAGGGGCCCCGCCGCGATGGCGGCGAGCAGGCTGAACACCAGCGCATTCTGGAAGACATGCATCTGGAAATCAAAGAAGGAGTGCAGCATGGTTCCCGCCGCCGTCCCCAGAAAGGCCATGGCCATGAAGGCATGATGCTGGTTTTGCGTTTTAAGCGAGAAAACCAGCAGACGAACCAGTCCATAGCACCAAGCCAGGGCAAACAGCCCAAACCCGATGAGTCCATACTCGGACGCTATTTCAAGATATTCATTATGCGGGTGCCCGGTCACGACCCGCACCGCCCCGCACCGCTTGCGGTGTTCGGGAAATGTATATCGATAGCTGGCAGGACCAAAGCCGGTTGCAGGCTTTTCCTTGACCATATCCATCGTATCCATCCAGGTCTGCGGGCGGAAATCGCGCGCCTCGCTACCCACCCCGCTATCAGCCTGACCTTCCAGAAAGGTGACGACCGGCTGCATGCGACGCTGGAAGGTTTCAGAATAACGCCAACCGCCAAACAACAGGAGGGTTAAACACAAAGGCACAAGGATGACCAAGAGGAGAAATAGCTTCCTGCTTTTTCGGAGAGCAAGCAGGCAAACCGTCACCCCGACTGCGGCCATACTACCTAACCAGCCAGCACGTGATTCCGTCAAAAAAAGGGCAGGAAGAAACATTAAAAAACTGTAGCCCGAGAGAATACGGAGGAATAGACCCGCCTTGGGAATCAGCATGAGCACCAGACAGAAAGGCAGCAGCATTTGCAACAGATGGGCAAAGTGGTTCGGGCAGATATAGGTCGAGGCTAGGCGACCCGCGTACGGGGCATAGCGCTCTATCCAAAGCACCATTTCCGGCTGCTTGAAAAAATTGATGAGTCCGTAGAAGCAACCCAGCAGCGCAAACAACATCACCCATCCCAGCACGGCACGGCTCCGCCGAAACAGAGCAAACGAGTTGCCCCACAAATAGTATGCGCCGACAAACAACCCGATTCCCAACATCCGGATCTTCGCTTCATACGGGATGATCGAGACCGTTCCCAGAGCGGCGCCATAGATAATGAAGAGCAGAAACAGGAAGAATCCCGGTGGAGCAACGGAGGCCGACCGCCTGGAAAATGCCGCCATCGCCATCCAGAGGACGAGGCATGCATAGCCGAGGATCGCCAACGGGGACAACAGCAGGAATTTATCCTCCCCCACGACGCCATAGAACAAGATCGCAACAAAGGCGATTGCCACCAATATGCCCGCAAAAGGGAAACGGTTGCCGTTCCTGTTCAACACCTCGCCACCTTCCAGTCTGTCTTTTAGTTTCATAACTTGTCTACAGGTTGAAACCCACCCCTATTGAGCATCACCCGGAATTTTCCGAGACCTACCCGTCTCCGGAGACCGCATTCTAAAACTCGCAAGGGGCTTGACCCGCCCACACCTAATAGGCTCCTTTGGCAAAAAGCACGGTCTTCACAGTTCGCGCCATGATCACGATATCCAGCCAGATCGACCAGTTGCGCACATAGTAGGGATCCCACTTTTCCATGCCGGCGGTTCCGGACTCGCTCCGGCCCGATACTTGCCAAAGGCCGGTGATTCCAGGCTGTACCTTGTCGCGCAGGAAACGAACCCGTTCAGGAAGCTCTTGATAATGATAGGCAGGTAACGGGCGCGGCCCCACCAGCGACATGCTGCCACGAAGCACATTCAACAGCTGGGGAATTTCATCGAGAGAGGTTTTCCGGAGCAAGTTGCCAACCTTGGTAATGCGGGGATCCTTCTTCAGCTTGTAGTGGGTTTCCCACTCCACGCGCAGTTTTGGATCCTTCTTCAGCGCCTTTTGCAACACCTGCTCGGCATGGGGGACCATCGTGCGGAATTTTACGGTGCGGAACGTACCGCTCCCCTCGCCGACCCGGGGTTGGAGAAATATCGGGTTATTGCGATCTTCAAGCCAAATGAGGGCATAAAGAAGGAGCATCAGCGGAATCCAGAGCGGTGCCGTGGAAACCACCAAGGCCAAGTCGGCCAAACGCTTAAAAACACGGGAAAAGGGATTCAGCAGGTTTTTGGTAATCTCCAAGCCAAGAATCCCCTGCAAATCGCGGGGCACCACCCACAGCGAGGGAGCATCTGTCAGATCCGGAATAATGAGGACTCGGCGATAGGTTTCCAACGGCCCATCGAGCGTATCGATCAATTTATGGCGTGAAGCCTCGGCCAATGCCACAATCGCCACCGGAGTGCGATAGGTTGTATTGTGGAGATGTCCAAGAACGGATACCCCGTTGACAATGGTTCCCTGCGGAGCATCGTCGGTAAAAATAGCGGCCGGGATATAGCCCAGTCCCATTTCCGCCCGCAAAGCATCCTCTACGATTTTCACCGAACGAATGTCGCCGTAGATCGAGACCGGAACACCCCACTGCCCCATGCGGATAATGATGCCTCGCGTCACGACCCGGGCAAACGGAATTAAAACCGCGCTAAAGAGATAGGTGAACAAAAAGACGATACGGCTGGTTGCCAAGTTAATCTTGGAGAAATAGGAAACCACCAACGCAAACGTGAAGAGCACCAGCAAGGCTCCCTGAATCCGCCGAAGCTCCTCCACCGACCCGATGCCCCAGCCTGGAAGTAATCGAGCAATGGCGGAAACCACAGTCCATGCCGGAACAATCAGGAATCCATTGCGGATGGAAAACGGAATGTCGTTGATCAGCAGCAATAGGTAGTTGGCAACACACAACGAAGCCGCCATCACGAAAGCATCGGCCACCATGATCGCCAGCGCATTCAGCGAAAACCGGCCGAAAAACCTGGAAACCCCAATCCCGGTATCAATATTGACTATGTCTTTTCTCAAACTTCTCCCCTCGACTGAAACGGCGGGAAGTATGCCTGCGGCTAGTCTCGTTTGCCAGCCCCAATCCTAATGAACACGCGCATTCACCCCTACCGGCTAGCTTCAGAATAATCCGGTGTACACTTGATCCCCTTCCCGGAAGGACTCACTACGACTCCACTGCCCGGGATACTTGGTCAGCAATCCAGTTATAGGTTTTTTCCATTCCAGAGCGAAGCGTTTCAGACGGAGCCCAATTGAGTTTCGCTTTAATCAAGGTGTTCTCCGAATTTCGCCCGCGTACACCTAGTGGTCCAGGAATGTGGTTGAGGCTAATCTTTTTCCCGGCAATATCCGCAGTCATTATAGCCAAATCGTTAATTGAAATCATTTCATCAGAACCAATGTTAACCGGATCTGAAAAGTCGGATTCCATCAGCTTGCGCACCCCTTCAATACATTCATCAATATAGAGGAAAGAGCGCGTCTGTTCACCATCGCCCCACATTTCGATCGAACCACCATCCTCGGTTTCTGCCACCTTCCTGCACATTGCTGCCGGAGCTTTTTCCTTCCCCCCGCACCAGGTTCCCTCCGGACCAAAAATATTGTGAAACCGCGCAACACGAACCGCAATTCCGTAATTCCGTTGATAAGCAAGATATAATCGCTCACTGAACAACTTCTCCCAACCATACTCCGAATCTGGCTGGGCAGGATATGCAAAACCCTCTTCAAGTCCCGGATTGTCAGTATCCACCTGTATCGTCTCGGGGTAAATACACGCAGAAGATGAGTAAAATATTTTGCCCACTTTTTTACGTGCGGCCTCTTCTACCGTATTCAAATTACACAACGCCGAGTTATGCATGACTGCGGCATCATGTTCCCCGGTAAAGATATACCCTGCACCACCCATATCCGCCGCAAATTGATAGATTTCGTCCATCCCCTCATCAACCACCGAGGCGACTACACGAGGATCGGTTAAATCCCCAACCACAAAATCATCGGCTGGTAGAGTGCTAAATTCGTGCTCCTTAATATCAACACCACGAACCCAATAGCCCTCCGCCTTGAGTCGCTTAACCATATGTCCACCAATAAACCCGCCAGCACCGCATACTAAAGCTTTTTTCATTATCTACTCCTTATTGTCCCTGTAGCTGTTTGCCCGCTCTGAAAGTTCCCAAACCCCGCCAAAATCATTATCCAACAACTTCCTTGAGTTTGGCTTTAACTCCGTTGCATATCGATCAATCTGTTTCGCTATACCCGAGAAGCGAATTCGCATAGATGACGGGTAATCAAATACGTCATTAAGAATAAATACCGATTGAGCACGGGAAACAGCCTCATCTAGCTGTTCAGAAGATGCATAATTCAAGTCCAGCACCGGAGTCGCCGAATGATACCTCAAATAACGGATGAAAACCGGATTTCCAGCCGTCACAACCACATCATCTGAAGATGAGTTTTCAAGGATCCACTTCGCCTTTTGCTGATTATAGTCCTTTGCTGGATCACCTAGCACGCCGATTCCCCCAATCGCATTGTGAACAAAAAGCAGCAGAAACATGCCAAATGGAATCCATAGCCGATTATCTACCGTTAGCGGCAACAGTACCAAACCACAAAAAAGCAACCAGAGGGGAATCAGACCCATCACCCATAGTTCGGGGTTTCCCGGTTCAATGAACAGCAGCAATCCTGCATAAGCAAAGAACCAGATAACCGCAATAACCAATGTCGCCATGCCCGATGGAAGTTGAAACCGATTACGTTGCTGCGCCATGTTTTTCCAGATCCACGCCGCGCGTGTCATGCAACCCATTAAAAACAGCGAAAACAGGCCATAGGTCAACAGCGAAAACAGGACAAGGGGGCGCGACAACTGTGCGCCAAGAAAAAACTCTTCCGCGAGCATCCGGGAAGCAAACAACTCACTCAAAAAAGCACGCACCGACCTGAACCCCAACACAAAATCACCGGACACCACACATTGACCCAGTGCAACCGTCGCCTTTACGAGGGAGCTGAGGCCTATTCCCGCGAATTGTGCCCCTCCGCCTGAATAGAGCGTGTGCGCCTGCGCAACTATCTCAAAGACCGATGCCATGATTCCTGCGCACAACACAATATGAAGCAAAGCCGCTTTCCAGCGATGGCGAAGAAGATAAAAACAAGGGATTGCAATAAACACCGCCACGGCATTCATGATGTGCGTGAGAACCGCAAATATTGAAAAGACCATCACCAACAGAAAGGTTCTTCGTTTTGGTTCTGAATCCGTGGCGTAGTAGAGGGCAATCAAGATCAGCAACGAAGCGGGCAATACAATTTCCGCCTCTGCGGCATAACGCCAGAATCCATACGAAACCGCCAGCAAGCCCGTAGCCATCAAAGAACTGACCGGGCGTAGGCTGAATCTTCGATAACAAAAAAGAAAAAAGAAAAAGAGGCTCCCCGCCGCAGACAACGAACTGATTAGCATCAGGAAATCATAAGCCCGCCCTTCAAAACCCATGGCCTGCAGCGTCCCATAGCTCCATTTCATGGTTGGCCCATAGAGCAGATGATGCGGGTGATACAACCAGGCATGTCCCTCGCCTTCTACCATCGTTGCATACTCGAAAGCGTCTTCCGCCTCCGTCCGGTTTTCAATGTACTGCGAAGTGCCCCAGTAGAAGAGGAACGCAAAGACAAACAATAAAATGTAGAAGATTTTTTTCATAAGGTTTAGGGGTTGGAAACTGGGGACTGGGGACTGGGGACTGGGGACTGGGGACTGGGGACTGGGGACTGGGGACTGGGGAGTGAATTCTAACTCCTATTCTCCACGGATTGAATGAATTTATGAATTGAAACGCCTAGCTCATGCGCTTCCTTATAAATATTTAGATCTTTGTATCCCCCCATAAGCCCCTCGTATTTTAACCCTAGCACTCAACACCCAGCACCCAGTCCCTAGCTCCTAGTCCTCTAAAAAATCAGTCTTCCAGACTGTATTTTCGAATCCCCAATAACTGCATCGTCGCAAGCCACAGGAAGGTCGGAACAATATCAAGATAGCGGCGCCATAGCCTACGCGGCTCCTGGCACAATCGATGAAACCACTGCAACCCCGAATTCTTAATCCATTCAGGCGCATCCTTCTGTAATCCGGCATGAATGGGAAAGGCTGCACCCACTCCGAGCATGATGCCGCAGTCCAAAGGACGCGGTTTGAAACTTGAAACTTGAAACTTGAAATCTGAATCCGCTAAACGTGGATCATGGCCTGCCATGAATATCTCCTGCTTTGGGGTCGAGAGTCCCACCCAGAAAAAATCCGGTTTGCAGCCGGAAACAACCTGTCGAAGCTCCTCCTCCTCCTGCTCGTTTAGTGGACGGAAGGGAGGAGCATAAGTTCCGACTATTTGAATCCCGGGAAAGCGGGATTCGAGATTCTGTTTGAGCTCCGCCAGCATCTCTTCTGTCGCGCCATACAGGAAATGCGAAAGGCATTTCTTTTCTGTTATTAAGTTGTTGGGTGAACCAAGCCCGTTGGGCTCTATCTGCTGACGCATATTATCGGTCGCTACGCTCGCGGGTTGGGTTGCTAGGGATTCCGGCTTCGCCGGGGCGGTTGTTGGGTTGTTAAACTGCCGGGTTGTCGAGGCAACTCTCGCGACTCCGTCGCGCTCCTTATCAACTATCAACGAACACCCATCAACTTCTGATGTCGCAGCCATCAGCTGCAACATTAGATCGGGGCCATACACCCGTCCCATATGCACAAACCCCTGCTCCCGTCCCATCCATACCGTCGGCATCCCATCTGGCACCGTGAGCAATGAATTGTTGTGGATCTGTTTCAACTCGGAATCGCGTTGTGACTCAATCACCCCGTGGACCCCCGTCACGCAAACATATCCTGATCGCCCGTGAACCCGGGAATCGATCAGGGATTCCACCGCCTCATCCATATTCAAAGGAGAAATCCCAACCCCTAGAACATTGACTCTCGCAACACCGGGCAAGGCTTCTGTTTGGCTCTGATCTTGTATCATTCTATTTCCAGTTGTTGGCAAAAAATCCCCCTTTAAATCCAGCAATAGCCTATCGGATATGCGAAGCGATCCGTTGCAGGTCAACGCGTACAAATCTACGGGGATTATTCCCCATCCGTTCCATGTTCGCATGGTCAACCATGCTTGAGCGAATCTCGGCGATATCCGCACCCGAACCACCGACCCATGCCCCATCCAAACCGATACGAAAGGCAAGCCGCTGAAGAAACCGGGCGACATCATCTGCCGAACCGCAATGCAGCATGGCACACAACTCATCCATTCGAGGCCCAACAAACCCCATCCCCCTAGGATCATTAAGATCCAACTCTTGCACAGCGGCATTCAATTCAAAAACCCAAGGCAGCATCATGGCCACAGCGTGCCCATGCGGCAAACCATAATGCGATGTAAGTGTGTATGAAAGCGCATGTGCAGCTGTTGTCTTTGCAATGTTAATGGCCTTCCCTGCGAGGTGTGCCGCCTCCATCATCCCTCTTCTGTGTTCAATGGTAGACTTAAGCACCGCTCCTTCCAGATGCTGCATGCATAAGGAAATAGCCTTAGCGCTGTATTTCCGCGACCGCTCTGTCGACCCCACGGCCCAATAGGACTCCACCGCTTGGGAAAATGCATCGAACCCGCAACAAGCAGCCTGGTAGGGAGACATTGATTCGGTCAATCCGGGATTCAGAATCACCACATCCGGCAACATGCTGGGATGCTCAACCGAATACTTTGTTTTATCCTTGTACAACACAGAAAAACGGGTGGCCTCACTCCCCGTTCCCGCCGTCGTTGGAATGGCGATCATGGGCAACAGGTTGCCTTCCATTTCAGGTGCGGCCCGATGCAAATATTTCTGTGGATCCATTTGGGTGGATCCAAAAAAATTAATGAGCTTGGCCATATCGAGGACGGAACCCCCTCCCACCGCCACCATGCAATCCGGAGAAAAATTCCGAAAACAAACCAAGCCAACAAGCAACTCATCCAGCACCGGATTTGTGCTGAATTCTGAAAATCGGCAGGTCGCATGTGTTTTCATTGCATCGGCCATCAATCCAGCGGCTCCCGAACGACGGTAGGACTCTCGCCCGGTTACGCAAAGAATCCGCGAACCTTCCATCCGAGCCAGTTGCCGAACCAAATAATCGCCGCTACCGGACGTGCCGAAGAATACGGACTGATCAGTACAATTTAGATCCATGCAAAAAATCCATCAAAGCAATTTTATTTCCACGGGGCGTCGTATCCGGCCGGCCAAGATCATGCCGGGCCTGGGCAGAAACACGGACTTCAAGAAAGCCCGGCCCCACCGAAATATTCAAATCAGAAACCGCCTGTTCCACCCCCGGCCTGTCCTCAGCCAGCCATACACTCCGGTATCCACAGGCGTTGGCCACATCCACAAGTGAAACAGAAGCGGCCACGGTAGGTTGTCCTCCAACCGATCCATGTACCCCGTTGTTGAAAACGATATGCCTGAGATTCCCGCACCCGGACTGCCCCACCAAGGCCATGCCCCCCATGTGCATTAAAACCGCGCCATCTCCATCAAAACAGAACACCGGGCGCTCCGGCTGTGCAAGGGCGATTCCCAACGCAATCTGCGAGGCATGGCCCATTCCGCCAACAGCCATAAAGTCCTGGCCATGCCCTTCACCGTGCATTTCACGATATGCGTAGAGCTCCCGGGATATATGCCCCGTGGTTGACACAACAACGGCATTCGAAGGAAGTGATCCGGCAACCATGCCGATCGCCTCCTCCCGCGATAGGTTTCCGAGAGGGGTATGCGTGTTTTTAGGCTTATATTCAGAGAACGTCCCGCTCTTTACCACCAATGCCACCGGCCTACTCTTCTGCACGGCAAGATCTAAAAGCCTTTCCACCTGGGCCGAGGCTAGGTCATTTTCCTGCGACAACACTTCATAGGGAACTTCCATCGCCTCGAACACGTCCTTCATCACACGGCCCTGCGTCACATGCTGTGGTTCATCGGGGTTCTCCGGCTCCCCCCGCCACCCCACCAACAGCAACATGGGAATTCCATAGACTGCTGGATCGCACAGAGACAAAAGCGGGTTCATTGCATTCCCCTGCCCTGAGTTCTGCAGATAGACCATGGCTGGATTCCCCGTAGCCAAATAGTGCCCGGCCGCCAAACCAACCGCCCCCCCTTCATTGGCAGCGATCACATGTTCATCCGCAGGCGCATGATCCGAAAGATACGCGCAAAAATGTTTTAGCAACGAATCCGGCACGCCGGCAAAGAAACCAATCCCGCAATCCCTCAACGACCGATAGAATTTTCCGCAATCGATCATATTCATTCAACGCCTCGTTCGCAGATGGTTGCACCACGGCACAATCACATTGTGCAACAATGAAAAAACAACACAGGCCATGGCAAGGCATGCACTCAAAAGATACGCCTTGGAGAGCGGGCCGGCAATGAACATGATAAAACAGGATAATAGCTGCCCCGGCTTAAAATGAATTTTATAACGCGCAAAGAAACCAAGCGAATCGGATTGTTCACAATTAGCCTGAGCTTGGGTCACATCGCTTTCCTTCCACTTCAAATCAAAAACATCCTTGAGGAAGAACACCAGCAAAAAGACCTGTACAGCAGCAAACTCCACTATCATGCCTTCATTGATAAACGACCAGCCCATCCCCAGCAACATCAGGCCAATCACGATACGATCAACCACAAAATCATAAAAAGCACCCAAAGGATCCCCAGCTCCGCGCAACCGCGCCAGTTTGCCGTCAATACTATCGAGCAGAAAGAACAGGTAATATGCAACCGCACCCCAGCCAAACCGCCCCGAAACAAAGAACCATGCACCCATCAAACCGGGAATCAATGCCGAAACCGTAACAAGATTTGCACTGATCCATCCTACTTTTGAGAACAGGATCGTTAGAGGAACTGCCAGTGGATCAAAGAACAACCGCGTCGTGAAGATGTCAGGCTTCATGGCATCCCACACCGCGCAGAATTCGTTTTTAGTAAAAAGGTTCATAGATCACATGGAAAGGGTAAGGGTGTATGGGAGTAAGGGTGTATGGGAGTAAGGGCGTATGGAAGTTGGTTATCTGCACCATTTATCGGCTCCGTCTATCATTGTCACAAGCTGTGCGATGATTCGTTCGTATCGTTGATCGAAATCTTCATATACCGCCTCGGTCATGAATTTGGCCTTCAAAGAAAAATCCAACCAGCACTGCATTTCCGATGCTTCAGTCTCAGAGTCACTAAGTTTCGCGATAAACGCAGCTTTATAACGACGCTTCCTCCAAGCCTCGGATATGTTTGCCGGAACGGAACGCGAAGCACGCCTCATCTGGTCCGCTAAGACATATCGTTCTTCAGTTGGCAGTGCTTTGGCAAATTCATGAATCTCCAACGATAGAGTCAGCGACTCCTGATACACATCCAAATCTCGAAAGCTGTTTGCAAACTCACCCATGTTTCACTCCGTTTTTAGTATGGGAGTAATTGGGTATTAGAGTCAGGGAGTCACTCCCCATCACCCTACCCCAAAACGCCAATACTCCCGCACCCATTCACGCCCCTACACCCACACTCAATTACTCCATCACGCCCTTACACCCATACTCAACTACGCCCCTACTCAAACACGCCCATACTCCACTACCCAACTACTGAACGAGGTTCAGTATATCCTTGATTGGCATGCAGTTTCCATCCGCTTCCTTTGCCCGCCCATGGGTAAGAATACTTGTGGCTGTCTTCATCATGGCAGGATAGGCACTGCGCAGAAGCTGGTTGGCATAGATCACCACATTCACGCCCCAGTTTTCGAGTTCCTGCTCCGTGACTTGCGGAAAGGTGCTTGGCACAACCACCAATGGAACCTTCTTTTCCAATAACTGGAACTCTGCGCAAAATTCATGAATCTGGTCTGGAGAGGTTGCCTTGCTGTGAATCATAATCCCATCGGCACCGGCATCGATATAGGCCGTCACCCGTTTCAGCGCATCCTCCGGACCCGCACCGGAGATCAGACTTTCGCACCGGGAAATCACCATGAACTCATCTGTAACCTGAGCAGCTTTCCCCTGCTTAATTTTGTAGCAGACATTTTCAATTGAATCCTGAGACTGAACTACAGACGATTCCGAAAGCGAATTCTGCTTCAATCCTATTTTATCTTCGATGATTACCGCAGAAACACCCAAGCGCTCCAGCGATCGCACCATAAACACAAAGTGCTCCGGCAAACCGCCGCTATCCCCATCATAAATGATTGGCTTGGTCGTTACCTCCAGAATATCATTCACCGTGCTTAGACGTGATGTTAGATCGACGCATTCGATATCCGGTTTCCCCTTCGAGGTTGAATCGGTCAGACTACTAAGCCAAATCGCGTCAAACTCCTGTAAACTGCCGTCTTTATCCACTTGGCATTGTTCAACAATGAGGCCGCTAAGCCCGCTGTGCGCCTCCATGGCCCGGATCAAAGGCTTCGCGGAAAGCAATCGCCCTAGCCGTTTCCGTCGGTTATCCGGCGTGGTGCCCACATCCTTCAACGCCTGGTTGATCATGGTTGAAGAGATTCCTTGCGTATAGGAAGGCTCAATGAGCTCGCCGCCCCACTCTGCCAAGGTATCGATTACCCGTTGACGGGTGGCCCGCTGAATCCCCGTTTTCCAATCATCGCCATGCACTACATAATCCGGCTTCAGATCCTGGAGATTGGCCACATAATCCAAGGTCTTCTGCGGAACGACCTGATGAACGCCCTTGATGCTTTGCACGATGACGGCTCGCTGCTCATAGTTCATATAAGGCAAGCGCTTATAGCTCGCAATCGCCTCATCCGTGAGTACGCCGACCGTCACTTCACCATATTGGGTAGCCGTGTTAATGATATTCGAATGCCCCGGATGGATTAGATCCGCACTCATGGCGATATAGACTTTTTTCATAGGCACCTGTTCGTTGAAACCGCTAAATATTAAACCACTTCATCCGTAAAATCGCTGAATATACAATCGCTAATATACGCCTTGTAGCAAAGCGGGAAATAATTTGCACAGCAAATAGTTCCGCAGGAACGGTTCAATAAACACGAATGAGATCAAAAAGGTTCTACCCACCCGTTCGTTCCGCTCCGTGAATGGCTCCTTTATCCTAAAACGGGATTGAACCACAGATGAACACGAATAAACACCGATTGTAGAAAGGGTTGAGG
>DAOVNC010000115.1 GCA_030630445.1 Kiritimatiellales bacterium
ACAGGGCAATGTGGTTCTTCTGCCAGGGTCCTTGGGCGTTGCCCAAGGCTAAAATGTGTTGCGCCGGCAGCGCATTTAGTCAGATCTTAAAAGCCTCTCTCCGGAAACCCTCATCCGATGTCACCATAAAAATCTACGAGGAACCAAAAATTAGCCTTCCTTGTGCTCGTACATGTGGACGTCGCGCTGCGGGAACGGGATGGTGATGCCCTCTTCGTCGAAACGTTTCTTGATGGCTTCGGTGGTGTCGAAGTAGACATCCCAATAGTCGACACCATCGACCCACGGACGAACCACGAAGTTGACGCTGCTGTCGGCCATTTCGACGACGGCGACGGTCGGTTCCGGATCATTGAGGACGCGTTCGTCGGCGGCAAGAATGCCTTCGAGCACGGATTTGGCCTTGTCGATGTCGTCGCCATAGCTAATGCCGGCAACGAGATCAACGCGGCGAATTCCGTTGGCATTGAAGTTGGTAATGTTGTCTCCCATCACCTTCGCGTTCGGCACGATGACCTTCTTGTTGTCCATGGTATCGAGCTCCGTTGTGAGGATTCCAATTTCCTTGCACGTGCCCTTGGCTCCCCCCGCTTCGACAAAGTCGCCGACCTTGAAGGGCCTGAAGATAATCATCAGTACGCCCGCCGCAAAGTTGGAAAGCGACCCTTGCAGCGCCAGGCCGACGGCCAGACCGGCGGCACCCAGCACGGCGATAAACGATGTGGTTTTGACATCGAGTTTTTCGAGCGCCGCCACAATGACGAACACCTGCAAAGCCACATAAAGAAGGCTCGAACAGAACGAGATCAACGTTGGGTCGACCTTGCGCTTTTCCATCAGCTTGACGATGCCCTTTTTGATCATTTTGGCCAGCCACATCCCGATGATCAAAACAGCCAGCGCGCCGACAATCTTCACGCCGTATTCCACCCCGATGTCTTGGAGTTTATCCATCCAGGGCATTGCCCCCCCAGTCGTTGCACTCACTGTTTCATTCGTCATGTTTTCCTCCCTTTTGCATTCCTGCCTAAAATTAGCTGTTAACGCTAGATCGATTGTAGAGGCATGAAACAATAAGACAAGATGATAGAATTTCCAATTTCACAAGGTTTGCGCAACGCCTGTGATATTTCTTTTACACATCGCGCAAACCGGTAGACTTTGGATCCATCAACCAAGGAGACGGCATGAAGACAAGACGCGGTTTTATTAAATCCTGCACCCTCGCACTGGTCGCGGCGACGCTGGCGACGGGAGTAATGGCCAAAAGCTGCCTTTGGAAGGTGACATCGGAAACCGGCACCCTCTACCTGCAAGGATCGATCCATATCCTCAAGGCCGACAGCTATCCGCTTGCGCCGGCCATCGAACAGGCCTATTCCGCCAGCGATGCACTGGTGCTGGAGGTCGACATGGCGGAGATGTCCTCGCCCGAAACCCAGCAGCGGATCATGGCGAAGGCGCTGCTTTCCGGCGACGGAACCCTGCAAAAAGAACTCGATACGGACACCTACCAAAAACTGGAAGCGGCCTGCACGGGGGCTGGATTACCCCTCGCCGCACTTGAAAAATTCAAACCGTGGTTTGCCTCCATGACACTGGCACTGACCAAGATGCAGAAGATGGGTTTCAACCCGAAGCACGGGCTGGATAAATATTTCTACGACAAGGCCAAAACCGATGGGAAAAAAGTGGTTGGCCTCGAAAGCATCGAGTTTCAAATCGATCTCTTCGACAGCCTGGCCGCAGCAAACCCGAACGATTTCGTGGCGCGCACACTGGCCGATCTAGAGATGCTCGAAGAGGAGGTTGAAGACCTGCTCAGGGCCTGGACAACCGGGGATATCGATGCCGTGGGAAAACTGATGGCCAAGAGCTTCGAGGGCTATCCGGAATTCTACAAAACCTTCGTAACCGACCGGAACGAGCGTTGGCTCAAGACTCTGAACGGCCTCCTTGAAAAGCCCAAGACCCACATGGTGGTGGTGGGTGCCGGACACCTTCCGGGAAAGGGCGGCCTGCTCGAGCTCCTTGAAAAGAAAGGCTACACGGTGGAGCAGTTGTAGCGTGGCGAGTGAAAAGCGAGGCGTGAGAATCCGTTATCGGCGCCCGTAGCGATCGTGCCAGAGGTGCTTGAACCACATGCGGCTCGTGGCAATGATCATCAAAATGCCGGAAACGACGACCGTAACGGCGAGAAAGGCATTGGCCCGGTCATGGGCGGCGATATCGCCCGGATCCCTATGCCCATCAAAGAAGGCCACCACTCCAACCAGAAACACGACAATCGCCAGCCACAGCGTGCCCCGCTGCGGCTTCATTTTAAACATGGGTACTCTTCCGCCGTGCATTCCAGAATCCTTGTCGAATTGGTTTTCATATACAAATACTCTACATGTAAACCGGTCGACAGATAAATGGTCACAAATATTTAGTACTTTCTACTACTAGCTACCTCATTAGGCTAATAATCGTTCTTCCAGTTCACGCCAATGCCTGGACGCATCTGCGGCCCCGTGCTCGTTTCGATGGAAAAATGCTTCGTCACTTCATACTCCGCCATCATGCCCGTGCTTCCTTCCTTGTCCTCAAGCGTGCTGTTAACCTCCACATACAGACCGGGCGTCACATACTTCCCGGCCGCGACCGATGATTTGCCATCCGGCGTATCCGGCTCGCGCCATTCAAGGGAGTCGATGCTCAACGCCTGCCGCATCTGGTACATGAATCCCGGCCCGCGCACCCCGCCCGAAAGCTGCCGCGCCGCCGCCGCAATCTGGTAGGCTTGGTAGGGAGAAATCGATGATGTGTCGCGCCCGAACAGTACCTGCGAAAGCACCTCGTCTTCCGGCAAGGCCGGCGTGGAGGTCAGGGCATACTGGGGATTGTTCAACTTTCCGGTAAGCACCAGATGCGCAACGATATCGCTGCGTGAATACTCGGCGGCAATATTGAGCGAGGGCGATACCGGAACGGCACCGTCGAACTCAATACGGCCATCGTCCGTCAATCGGAACTTTTTACCGATAAAGGAAAGATAGCCGCGCCGCGGTCGAATGGTGCCTGCAACCGACACCCCGCCCGGCGCATCCTTGATTTTCAAGTCGCCGCCCCACACTGAATCAATAACCGACGCGCTGGCAAAGATTTGATCCGGCATCGACACGTCGAGATCCAGCGCAAAGGGTAGCTCGGCCCTGGCTTTGGAAACCTCCGTTTCATGGATCGGCCCATTTGCATCGAAATCGGTCAGCAAGCGCGGTTCGGGCGGCGCAATGTTGTCGAGCAGGATGTCGGCCCGGTCGATCACCAACCGCCCCGTCACCGCCGGACGGGACAATCGGCCACCCACGTGGATTGCTCCCGAAAGCACCGCCTCCACCTCGTCGCGGCGAACCAGATTGGCCTGCTCGATATCCACCTGCAGCTCCAGCGGAAGTTCGGGATCCCAAATGCCGACCCGGCCCGCAACCGCAACACGCCCTTCGCCCCCGTCGGTCGCGGTCATATTCCGAACCACCAGTCCATCGGGTCCGGCATCCAGTCCAGCTTGGATATCGCGCACCACCACGCCCCATCCATAGTGTTCGTAGGCTCCGTTTTTGAGGACAACGCGGCCGACGAGTCTAGTCTCCAGTCGCCCGTCGTAAACAAGATCGGAGTCCAACCGGCCCTGCACATGCTGGTCGTTGAAGAAGGTCAGGCCGTTCAAAATCCCCAGATCCACATCGGCTTTGAAGGATGCTGCTAGCTGACGGGGTTCCATTTTGAAGCGGAAAGGCTGTAGCGCAAAGGCGCACGGCATTTCCACTCGGGCCGCCATGCTTCCAGAGACTGCATTCGTGATGCTCGATCGACCGGAAAGCTGGCCATCCCGCAATTCGACATCCACATGGAAATTCAGATCGGGCAATTCATCCAGCGATGCTTGTGCCGTCGTAAAATCAAGCACATCGAATGCGGCCGCCACTGCCGGTTCGGAAAGCGATCCGGTCACCGCGATGCGCCCACCGACCTGCCCGGTAAAGTTGGATATCCCGGACAGGGGAAGCTGCCCCAGATCAAACTCCGCCAACGCCCCGCTCAAATCGATCCGCTCCTTGCCGAGGGTTCCCTGCAATGCAAAGGCGATAGCCTCGCGATATTTGATTTTCAGCCGCTGGAAGTCCACGGCCCACGAACCGTTTTCGGTGGTTGCATGCGCATCGATATCCAATTCGATTCCATCGGCCGAAGCGGCAAGCAGCAAGTGGATACCCTCCGCCGAAAGCGTGGCCTCCGCCGTTCCCTGCAGCCCCTGCAGCCCGATATCCGGCTTGCGTAATTCCTTAAGCTCGGCGAGCGCCTTCAGGCCCCAGTTCGCCGTGCCCAGCGGCGGCGCGGAAAATTCGACCCGTCCGTCGACATCGCCGCTCACCTCCAGCGTTCCGGAAAGTTCGCCGCTTTCGTGCAGCCGCATCCCGCCGGAGTGCACCGCATATTCCAGAGGAACGCCCGCAATGGCTTCGCCCAGCACCAGCCTCCCAATGGCCAGATTGCCCAGCACGAGTTCCACGGGTTGAAACCCGCCTCTTTCTTTTGGCGGTTTCTTGCGTCCCTCCGCCTTTGGCAAACGGTGGAGTTCGATGGTCTCTGCCCCCAGCTCCTCCACATTTACAATTCCGTCTAGCCAGTCCCGCACCGCCCAGCGGCAATGGAGTTTCCTGGCGGTGAGCCAAGTCCCCTCGCGATCGCCGACCTCGAGCGATTCCACCCCGATTTGGACGGGGATAAATCCGGTAATCCGGCCTATCTTGATCTCCAGATTTCCCGACCGCCCCATTGCCTTGGATAGTTCCGAGGCCAGCAACCGCTTGCCCGGCGGACTTTGCAGCAACCCAAACAGCAAGGCGGGAAGCAAAAGCAGCATCCCTATGGTTTTCCAAACTCTGGAGGTTCGTTTTTTCATTGCGTATTGCGTATTTTTTCTCCCCTTCAAAACGCCTGTCCCAAGCTGATGTAGAATTGCAGCCGTTCAACCTGCCCGTCCGACGGGTTGAGCGGATAGGCCAAATCCACCCGCAGCGGGCCGATGGCGGTGAACCAGCGCAAGCCCACGCCCGCACCATAGCGAATCGTCCGGTCGGCATTCGGCACCAGATCGTTGTAGACCGTACCCCCATCGATAAAGGCGGCATAGCCCAGCTTGTTTCCCGGTTGCAGCCGCAGTTCCGTCGAAAACTCCAGCAGATGCGATCCGCCCAAGGGTGTTCCGGCCAGTTGCGGCCCAACCGCTTGGTATTCATAGCCGCGGATCGAACCGCCGCCCCCGGCATAGAACCGTTCGTCCGCAGGAATGTCTTGGACGTCGGTACCGGTAACCGCCCCGAGCGTCAGGCGAACCGCGCCGGAGAGCCGGGGCCGCTTCCAAAGCATTTGGTAGAGCCGCCCCTCCAATTCCGTCTTCAGGAACGAATCGCTCCCGTTCATATCTTCATAGAAACTCGTTCTCGCAAAAAACTGCCCGCCCTTGACGGGGTTGAGCCTGTCGTTGCGGTTGTCGAGCTGAAGGAACAGCGGCAGGATGACGTGGCTGTATTCCTCGAACGACAACAACTGCTCGACCCGCGAATATTTATAGCGCAGGCCCGTGCCGGCCATGACGTACCGGTTAAAATCGCGCTTCACGATGGCGCTGGTCGTCAGCTTGTCGGCATCGTATGCATCCGGTCGTTCGCGGGTGGCATCGACTTCAAGGATCAGCGATTGGTTTGCGTCGAGGAATCCGGGGCGCTCCAGTTGGGCGTTCGCTTTATATTCGATGGGCGAATAGGCTAGTTCCGTGCGCAAGTTTTCGCCGCCGCCAAACAGGTTCCGGTGTTCCCAAATCACCTTGGCATTCGGCCCGACGTCGCTGTAGCCCACGCCCATGCGAATGGTCCGCAGATCGCGCTCCGTGACCGAAATCCTCATTGGGATCGCGTTTGTTTCCCCTTGCGGCGGCTGCGGTTCAACGCGGGCCGTACCGAACAAGCCCGTTGAAAGCAGCTTGTTTTCAAAATCGGAGACCTGCTTGGCGTCATACCGGTCGCCCGGTTTCCACGGAAGCTGGCGGCGGATATATTTCGGTTTGAGTGTTTCAAGTCCCGTCACCTCAAAGCCGCCGTAGGTCGCGAGAATCCCTGGATCAAACTCCAGCAGGAGATCCACCCGCTGCCGTGCGGGATCGAGCAAAACCTTGCGCGTGGCCAGCGAGGGAAAGGGATAGCCCTGCCGTTGAAGCTGCTCCACGATCCGTTGCTCTTCGGCGAACACCGCCGTGGCTACCGCGCGGCCGTTGCGCTTCAGCCTCGGAACAATTTTCCCCAGTGCCGGATCGGTGCTGCCCTTGAACCGTAGCTCGATGTTTCCGAAGCGATATTGCTCTCCCGGATCAATGTTGAAGACCACGCGGGGCGGTTGCTTTTCGGTGTCGATATCCGCTGCAACCACGGCGTCATAATAACCGCGCGACTCCAGGATCTTTTCAATCCGCGGCAGATCCTTGTCCACCCGGCGGCGCAACTGCCCGATCGTTGCAGGCGGGCGATTCTCCAGCTTGAAGGTCAGGGCCGACTCCTTGATCGCCTTCTCCACGGCGTTATCCTTCGCGCCGCGGATCGTCGCCTTGTATTTCACTTCGTCGGAATCCGCAACCGCCGCCGCGCCGGCAAACGCCAGCACACATACCACAACCCCTGTTCTACGGATATGCAGATTCATAATCGTGCGCAAGGGTATGCGATTCGCAGGCAAAGGTCAAAGCGGGGAACGATCCGGAATTATTTCCCGCCCAGCAGTTCATGGATCCCTGCAAGCAGGTCCTCCAACTCGACCGGCTTGTAGAATACCTTGATGGCCCCGAATTTTTTCACCAGAGGCAGAAAATCCATCGATGCGATGGTCATGCCGCCGGAGATGGCGATCACCGGAATATCGGGATGGTTTTCGCGCATGGAGAGCACCACTTCCAATCCATCGGTCTCCGGCATCATAATGTCGGTAATCACCAGATCCGGCGGTTCAGTCTCCAGCAGCTGGAGGCCTTCCTTGCCGTCTGCTGCGCAGTCCACGGCATAGCCCTGCCCCTTGAGAAACCGCTCAAAAACAATCCGGATCATTTCGTCGTCGTCGATAACAAGAATACGTTTCATCTCTTCCTCTTCTTTTATGCTCCTACCCCTGGAACTCGGTGATCGTCCAGTCCACCGTATCCAAAAGCTTTTTTAGGTTGAACGGCTTGCGGATATAGCTGAACCCTTTTTCATGGATGAGATCCACACGGGCGCGCTCATCGGGATATCCGCTAAACAGCAACACAGGAAGCCCCGGCTGCTGTTCCTGGCAAAATCCGGCCAGTTCGATTCCGTTCCCGTCGGGGAGGACGACATCGCTGAACAGCATGTCGAACGCGCCGCTTTTTTCGGAAAACAACTTTTCAGCCTCACTGACATCCGCGACCATCGATACCGCATATCCGACATCCTGAAGGATTTCCGCCGTCAGATCCCGGATCACCGGATCATCCTCCACCAGCAGGATGCGTTTCCCCCGGAACGCATCGGAATCGGTTGGGCCATTCCCTTCATTGGACTCCGCGGGATTATGCACCGGCAGGCAAACCTTGAAAACGGATCCTTTTCCGGGTTCGCTGGAGACGGAAATCCATCCCCCGTGGTCATTGACAATCCCGTACACCACCGACAAGCCCAGCCCGGTTCCCTTGCCCGGCTGCTTGGTGGTATAGAACGGCTCGAAGAGATGGGCCAGCTGCCTTTCATCCATCCCGCATCCGGTGTCCGACACCGAGAAACAGATCCAGCTCCCAACCTTGGAACCCGGCCACCCGGAAAGATCCGCTTCCGTGATCCCTATGTTTTGCG
The DNA here is from genome assembly GCA_030630445.1 of Kiritimatiellales bacterium. Taxonomy (GTDB): domain Bacteria; phylum Verrucomicrobiota; class Kiritimatiellia; order Kiritimatiellales; family Pontiellaceae; genus Pontiella. The sequence goes on from DAOVNC010000115.1 coordinate 7,902, forward strand.
TACGAACGCTTATGGCCCCCCCCGTCCGGCATCGCATCCCGGGCATTGACGGTCAGGTTCATGGCAATCTGCAGGATCTGGGATGCGTCGGCACTCACCGGCTCCAGCCTGGGTTCGGGTTTGAATTCCAGCTTGAAGCTATCGTCCAGCGCCTGCCGAAGCATCTTTTCCCCGTCGGACAAAACCGTGTTGAGGTCAATTACCGCGTGTTGGACAGGCTGTTCGCGGCTGAAGGCCAGCAGTTGCTGCGTCAGTTCCCCGGCAAGCCGGGCCGCCTTCTGGATTTCGACCACATCCTTCCACTGTGCGGACTGGGCATCCATTTCCGCGAGGATCAGTCCGCTGAACCCGGTGATCGTCTGCAGGATATTGTTGAAGTCGTGCGCGACCCCGCCAGCCAACCGCCCGACAGACTCCATCTTCTGAACCTGCCGAACCTGCTTTTCCCGGACAAGCTCGGCCGTGATATCCGACTTGATGGCCACATAATTGACAATCTTCCCTGCGGAATCCTTTACCGGTGAAATCGTCGCCTCTTCGGTATAGAATGTTCCGTCCTTTTTCCGGTTGGAAAATCGTCCGTTCCACGTTTCTCCCGCCGCGAGCATCTTCCACATTGCTTTGTAGAATGCGTCGTCCTGTTCGCCGCTCTTAAGAATGCGCGGGTTCTGGCCGATGGCCTCCTCTTTGGCATAGCCGGTGATCCTTTCAAAGGCCGGGTTGACGTATTCTATCGTTCCAGTGGCATCCGTGATCACGATGGTCTCCGCCGCCTGGTCGATGGCCGCCATGAGCCGCTCCTTTTCTTCCTCGGTCTGTTTGCGCACGGTGATGTCCGTCACAACGCCTTCGATGGCAACCGGGCGGCCCGCGTCGTCGCGGAGCAGCATGTTGCGTTGATGGAGCCAGCGCGTCTCGCCCGACCCGCCGTGAATAATCGAATATTCGTAGAAAGGAGGCATTTCACCCGCCAGGAGCATCGACCACTGCTCCTTAAAGTATGTCTTCGAATCTGGATGAATCACCTCTTGAATCAAAAGGGGGGTATTGAGAAATTTTTCGGGTGAGTATCCAAACATCCCGGTCGAAGCCGGACTGACGTATTCATAGCGCCCA
>DAOVNC010000095.1 GCA_030630445.1 Kiritimatiellales bacterium
GCGCGGGTCCGGCAGCTGGAGGCGGAGCGGGATCAACTACTCAAAAAAACATCCATTCTACCGCAACACAATCCGAAAGTACTATCCGATCATCTGGGCTATCACTCGTTAATCGTAGAGCCAGACTCCGTCGGCTCGGTTTCGCCGCACCAGATTGACATCAAGCTGACCTGGCCCCCGTGGCTCGGCTCGATTGCCCTGGTTCCGGCCTTCAAATCAGCAGGATCGGGAGTCGCTGCCTATGCTTTTCCAAGGCGTTTCAAAATCGAGGTGCTGAATGCAAAAACGGATGAATTCGAGGTTGTCGTAAACTGGATGGAGGAGGATTTTCCGGATCCGGGGCTTTATCCGGTCTTCTTTTCAGAGATCAATCGATCCACGAAGCATGTCCGAATTACGGTTCCGCAGATGGTGCAGGAATCGGGTGCGGCGTATTTCGCTCTCGGAGAAATCTATATATTCCAGCAGGGAGTAGACGGCCTCATCGGTGCCAATATGACTGCATGGGGCAGCAATGTTGTCAAGGTAACGGCATCCGGTTCACTTACGCAGATTCCGCTATGGGATGCCCAAAATCTGAACGACAATGTGCAAGGGTTGGGATTTCCACTGAGTGACGAAAGGGTTGCGACGGAGGATCTGGTGATCAAATACGAAGACGGCATGCCGTTTTCGGGGCAAGTGAAGTTTATATTGGATCTGGGTGAGCCACTAATAGTCGGGCGTATTGATTTTTGGCCAGCTGCGGCACCCTATGGCGTGGAGATTCCAGCGTTTGGTTTCCCGAAGGAGATCTCGGTGAAGATATCGCGTGACCCAGATTTTAAGACAGCAAGGAAGCTTGAAGCTCAGAGCTTTCGCGGCAATCTGTTTTCTGTTATTGGGAGAGGGGCCACCGCACAGTACGTTCACATTACGCTGGAAGGGTTCCGTGAATACAAGGGGATGCCGGTTCTTGGGCTGGGGGAGATTTCGGTGTGCCGCGATGACCGAGCCATGTCGATTAACTGCAAGGTCGTTGCGGAGGGGATTCCCGAGGAATATCTGGATCAACTGCCGCGTCTGGTTGATGGTTTCAGCCGGCAACGCCGGATTTTGCCGCAGGGTGAATGGATCAAGGGGCTGGCCCAGCGCCGGCCGCTGGATCGGCGCCTGGCGGTGGTGGAACGGGATCTGGAACTGGCCCAGGCCGCATGGCAGCACATCAAACAACGCTCCGGGATGTGGGCGATTGTTATTGCGTTTGCAGGTTTGGCTGGCGGTGTGGTGCTCCAGCAACGGATGCGCAAGCAGGGAATCAAAAAACTGAAATGGCGGATTACCCGGGATTTGCATGATGAGGTGGGGAGCAATCTCGGTAGTATTTCGCTTGCGGCGGAACAATTGAAGCATGCCGTAGCGAATGCGGAAGCAGAGGAGAACCTTCGAGATCTTTCCCTGCTGGCCCGAGAGGCTAGTGCATCTTTGCGCGAGGTGGTTTGGGTGATTGATCAAAGCACCATTCGGCTGCCCCTGTTGATACAAAAGCTGGCTGAACGGGCTGAACGGGTTTTGGATGAGATGGAGCTTTTCATTGAAATCTCGAAAGATTGCCCGGATTGCGTCGTGTCATTTGCGTTCAAGCGGCATCTGATTATGTTTTTCAAAGAGGCGGTTCATAATTGTGCCCGCCATTCGGGAGCAACCCAGGTGTGGGTGGATTTTTCAATCGTTGATCAACACCTTCGGATATCCCTTCGCGATAATGGATGCGGTTTTGATTCTTCGGCACCGTCCAGTGGCTGGGGATTGGACAGCATGAAGGAGCGCGCGGAGGAAATGGGTGGCGAAATCGAGTTGATCTCACAGGTTGGAACGGGTACCACCATCGTGCTGGAAATTCCATTGGCGATCTTGTCCAGTGAACCCCGCAACGCATATACAACCTCAAACTGATATGATACCGATCGACATATGGGTAGTGGAAGATGACACGGGATATCGTCGCATGTTGCAGCGGATACTGAACCGCGAGGAACATATTACCTGCAACCGGGTATTTCCTTCGTGCAGTAAACTTTTCGAAGCCATTGAAACGGATTCCCATCCGGATCTGGTGCTGATGGATCTCGGCCTCCCCGGAATGGGTGGTGTCGAAGGCATCCGTAATCTGGCCAAGGTTGCTCCGGATCTAACCGTGATCGTGTTGACGGTTTTTGCAGACAAGGAAAAGGTGATCGAATCGTTGGATGCCGGGGCGGCGGGCTATCTTTTAAAGACGTCCAAGCCCACGGATATCGTCCGCGGGGTGCAAGAGGTTTTTCTGGGAGGGGGGGCTTTGAGCCCATCGGTGACAAAAATGGTGCTCGGAGAAATGCGCCAGCCCAGTCCTTCCGGGCAATTTGATTTATCGGTGCGCGAGATCGAGGTGCTGGAGCTGCTCGCTTTGGACATTTCGCGCAAGGAAATTGCAGACAGACTGGATATCACCTATCGCACCGTCACATTTCATCTCACCAATATCTACGAAAAACTAGGGGTTCATTCCCAATTGGGAGCCCTTGCCAAGGCCTATCAAGCCGGGATTCTCTAATAGAGGACAGGAAAATACGGGAACACCAATGTCCCCGCCGAAAACGCCCCCCCCCCCCTTCGGGAGGCACGTCCTATACCGTTTCTCCACAATCAACGCCGATCACTCCGCCCCACGTTGTAGGACGCGGTTCTTTTTGAAAGAAAGGTTCATCGTAGATTTTTATGGTGAATCGGATGATTTCATAAACCTACAGTTCCATGGTCTGGAAATTGAATGGGCAACGGATTCTTCCCATTGGTGTAGCAACGCTTCATCCGACGCATAGCGAGGAAAAGCGTTCTGGCGTTAGCCGTTCCGTAGCAATCCGCTTTCCCCCTTCGGCGGTGAAGCGGGGCTACACCAAAACAACCCGCCGGACGGGCATCATCCAAAGGTGTTCGATACGAAACCATATCCGGCCTGCTCCTCCATGAAAATCTGCCCCCTAAAAAGCTTCGCTACCGGTTGACCGCAGTAGCAGGGCTGTTGATACATGACCCTTCTCCATGCTCCATACATGCCCTGCAACCTCCACGGGCATTGATTCCTACGCACATGCTCCGACCTGTAAAATCTTACAGTAGATACCGAGGGTTGAGCTGCGGTATACATCTACTCACCATTCTTAAGGTACTGGTGAATCCACCGGTGAGGTGGTGGTTCATGACGAGCCGAATGAATAATGCGTAGGAAAATAAACAGGGAGGATAGCAGATTATGAAAAAACTAATTACAGCAGCACTTGCAGTGGTCATGGTGGTTGGCTTTGCGCAAGCCGCTACGATCGAATACAACTTTGACGATGGTAATGGGGTGGTCGATGTGAACACCTTTGGCGGAGTCGTAGCTGGAGACTACACACTAACGAGCACCGGCGGAACCGCTTTCAATCCGACTGTCAATCCGTCGCCAGGAACCGATCCCAAGGCAAGGATTGGCGCTCGTAAACTCACCCACGGCGGTGCGTTTATGAGCTTTACCGCAACCATCCCTGCCGGTGTGACGGCCGATCTCACCAACCTTGCCTTTGAACAAGGCGTTGAAAGTAGCGGCTTGGTGGACATTACGCCTTTGTTGAGGCTCACCATTAATGTGGGTGGAACAGATGTTTCCGTAAATGATTATAATAACCTAGCTGCCACTTCCGGGGCGGGCTTTTGGTCAATAAACGAAGATATAGCGCTTACTGGTCTTACTGGCCTGACCGATACCACGGTAACGTTCACGTTCGACTTCACCCAAGAGAGTGCAGCCAACAGCGTGAATATCCTAGCCAATACCATGGATGATGTCGTGCTCACCGGAACGGCCACGGGAACCCCGGCTGAACCTGCGGTAATTCAGTCGTTCGGTGCCAGTAGTACGGATGTTTTAGCTGGCGAGACGGTTACGCTCTCGTGGGCAACCCTCTACGAGGAAACGCTCACCATCGATCAGGGCATTGGCAATGTCTTTGGATTGACCTCCACCCAGGTGGTAGTTAATGCCGACACTACCTACACGCTCACCGCCGACAACGCCTTTGGTGCAAGCACCAACGCAACGGCCACGGTCACGATAATTTCTACTCCTCCGGTAATTAATTCCTTTTCCGCCGACAAGACGATCATCACTAACGGCGCGACGGTTACGCTGTCGTGGGATGTTGATGACGCGGTCGGGCTCAGCATCGACCAGGGCATTGGCGATGTCTCTGGATTGACCTCCACCCAGGTGGTGGTAAATGCCGACACTATCTTCACGCTCACCGCGACCAACCTCAACGGAGTCGTTAACGAAACGGTGGAGATTGTCATTGGAGAAGTCCCCGTGACCCTCGTTGGCTGGGAAAACGATGATGCCGTGCATTATTCTGACAGTTGGGCCAGCGTCTATGCTGACAGTGGGATAAACAGCTCGACTATCACCCACGGAACTGGCCTCGCGACCGGCTATACGGGTGGACCCGGTGCCACGAGCGCGATGAAGTATACTGGGTTGGCAAGCACAGACATCAGTGAGGCGATTGCGAATGATTCGTATCTCGCGTTTACCGTTTCTGCAAGCGGCGCTGATACCTTCGACATCACCAGCATCCAGATTGCCGATGTCAACATGAACCAACCCTCCACCATGATGATGGAGCTTCGTTCCAGCGTTGACGGTTTCGCGAGCACTCTGTCTTCGGACGCTCCCACCAGCGATGCCGCCGAAGGTCCTCATAACTGGAGCGTGGCCGGAGTCACGGATCAGACGTCCGTTGAGTTCCGCCTCTACTGCTACTGGACCGTTAACGGCGGTACCGGTACCGGCATTCATCTGCGTGACGACAAGACCGATTTGTCCGATTTCCCGGAAGCGGCCGGCACGACGCTGACGGATCCGCTGGTGGTGGTGAACGGCGTCATTCCGTCGGAGGGGGGGGCGCCGGGAGCACCCGTCGATACCCTTGTGATTACCGGCCCTATCGATGGCGGTACTGCCATGGTGCTCACCTGGACCGGCGAAAACGGAAAGCCCTATGGTGTGGAAACCAACGCCAACCTGATTATTCCAGACTGGCAGACGTTCATGACCGGCCTCGTCGGAGACGGCGGAACCATCGCTGTCACCAACACCATCGGCCCAAACCAAACCTTCTACCGGGTCATCTCGGAATAGCAGGATAAATGGATTTTAGCAGCGCCATGAGGGCGCTGCGTAACAGAACAAAGGAGAACAAAATGAAGAAGCAACTACTGGCCATTGTGGCCATCACGGCCATCTGCGCAACAACCGCATCGGCAGCCGTTATAGTAGGCTGGGACAACGATGATGCTGTGCATTATTCGGATAATTGGGCGAGCACCTACAATGACACCGCCCTTAACGGTTCAACCATCACGCACGGAGCGGGCATCGCGACCGGTTATACGGGCGGCCCCGGCGCAACGGCCGCGATGAAGTATACTGGGTTGGCAAGCACAGACATGGCTTCTGCAGTTACAGACAATGCGTATCTCGCGTTTACCGTTGCTGCAAGCGGATCCGACACGTTCGACATCTCCAGCATCCAGATTGCCGATGTCAACATGAACGCTGCATCCACCCTGATGATGGAACTTCGTTCCAGCGTTGATGGTTTCGCAAGCACCCTGTCTTCGAACGATACCACCAGCGACGCCGCCGAAGGCATCGAGGAGTTTTTGACAGCCGGTATTACGGGCCAAACCTCCGTTGACTTCCGCATCTACACCTATTGGACTGTCAACGGCGGTACCGGAACCGGCATCCATATCCGCGATGACAAAACCACGATCACGGACTTTCCGGATGCGGCAGGCCTTATGTCGGATCCGATGGTTCTCGTGAACGGAACAGTCATCCCGGAACCGGCCACGCTTGGCATGGTTGCGCTGTTTGGCGGAGGACTCCTGTTTATTCGCCGTAGACTCATGCTTTAGTTCCTTTACAGGAAGGATCGCCTGCTTGCCCCGAGCCGCAACCGAATTTCACATTCCGGTTAGGATGGCAGGGGTGGGTAGGATAGGGGGTGCCTTGTTTGAGGCACCCTTTTCATGCAGGATCTTGAGCCATAGGAATAAGTAAAAAATGAAAAAAACATAATAACCGTTGCGCTACTCTCACTCGTTGCAATCTCAGTACCGGCCGCCGTTATTGTGGGCTGGGAAAACGATGATGCCGTGCATTACTCTGATAACTGGGAGAGCACCTACAATGGCACTGGCCTTGGCACCTCGACCATCACGCACGGATCGGGCCTCGCTACCGGCTATACGGGCGGTCCCGCCGCATCGGCCTCCATGAAGTATACCGGGCTGAATGCCGCCAGTATGGCTCAGGCCGTTGCAAACAACGAGTATCTTGCTTTCACCATCACCGCGGATTCGGGTTCGTTCGATGTCTCCAGCATTCAGATTGCCGATGTCAACATGAGCGCAACGTCCGCCCTGACGATGGAGCTTCGCTCCAGTATCGATGACTTCGCTAGCACACTATCTTCGAACCCTACCACCAGCAACGCCGACGAAGGCATCGAGGATTTTGCAACGGCCGGTATTGCGGGCCAGACCTCTGTTGAGTTTCGCCTCTACTTCTACTGGACCAGCGGCGGTTCCTCCTCCGTTGGCATCCATCTCCGCGATGACAAGACCTCACTGGCCAATTTCCCCGATGCGGTTGGCACCACACTGACCGACCCGCTGGTTGTCGTGAACGGGGATATCTTGATCGGAGATGGCGCCTATATTACTGGTTTCACCGCGACGCCCAACGATTTCATTACCCCGGAAAATGTAACCTTGGACTGGGAAACACTTCAGGCTGGACGCTTGGAGATTGACGACGGAACCAGCACCATCGCCACCTTCACCACCACCGCGAATGGCCAGCCGGAACTCGATTCCGGCAGTTTGTCAGTGGGCACGGTTTCGAACACCACCACCTACACGCTCACCGCCACGAAAGCAGAGGATGGCAGTGGGGATGCAGCGATAGAGCAGGCCGTCGTTACCGTAACGCCGGCCACGGAGGTCGATTCCGACAAGGACGGCCTCTCCAATTTCGAAGAAACGGAGGTCTACGCCACGGATGCGTATAATCGCGACACCGATGGCGACGGCACCCCGGACGGCCTCGAAGTGGAGCGCGGTCTCGATCCCCTCAACCCGGCCGAATCGCTGGATCGCCCCAACATGATCTTTTTCTTCACCGACGACCAGGGCTACGGCGATATCGGTTGCTTCTGGCAGGATCAAAGAACGGGTACCACCCGCAAGTTCGATACGCCGGTGATCGATTCCCTCGCAGCGCAGGGGGCCAAGCTGACCCACCACTATGTTGCCGCACCCATCTGCGTGCCATCCCGCAGCTCGATTCTGCAAGGGCGGCACCAAGGGCATAGCGACGTGCGAAACATCCAGTTCGACAAACCCTTGCCGGACAACCATACCCTGGCCGACACCCTCCGGCGCGCAGGCTACCGAACCATCCACATCGGAAAGAACGGCGTGGCCGGAACAGAGGGCAGTGTTGCATCGCTCGCAGGCACCGGGTCCCAGGATCTGGAGGCGCACCCGCTCAAGCGCGGATTCGATGAATTCTTTGGCTACCTTTTCCACATTGATGGCCACGAGCACTATCCCCGCAACGGAACCACTTCGAAGAGCGCCTACATCTATCATGACTACCAGCGGATCGACCAGGCATCGGTCGACCTGTACACCACCGATGCCTGGACCGCCTATGCCAAGGACGCCATCATCCGGGAAGTGAACGATGGCGACAACCAGCCCTTCTTCCTGTATCTGGCCTACGAAGCACCGCACTTCAACAACCAGCGCCCCGCCGTCGCCTATCCAGCGGGTGGTGGCTTGGGGGGTGGCGTTCAATGGACCACGGACACCGATGGCACGGGGAAGACGCGCTATGCCTCGACCGCCGATGGAACAGGCATCGTGGATGGCTACAACCACCCGGACAACGACCCCGGTTGGGACACCACCCACAGCCAGGTCGTCGGCATGATCCGCCGCATCGACAACTCCATTGGCGACATCATGCAGCTGCTGGAGGATTTGGGCATCGACGATAACACGCTGATCGTCTTTACCACCGACAACGGTCCGGATAGCTCGACGCGCGACCCGCGCTATTTTGAATCGTATGCCGATTTCGAAGGGATCAAGCAGGATATCCTCGAAGGGGGCATCCGCGTTCCCACGGTGGTCCGTTGGCCCGGGAAGATCAACGGCGCCACCGGCGACGAAAACAATATCCATGAAGTCGCGTATCCGTCAGGCACCTGGGACTGGATGCCCACCTTCGCCGAAATGGCGGGCGTCACGGCCCCCGCATGGTGCGATGGCGTCTCCCTCCTGCCGACCCTCACGGGCAATGGGATCCAGCGCGACAAGGGCTACCTTTATCTGGAATTCAGAGGCTACGGCGGCACAGTACCCAACTGGGCTGAATTCCCGAACCATGGCGGCGTCACGCGGGGGGAGACGCAGGCCATCCGGATCGGCAACCACATGGGCATCCGCATGGGTATTGCGAGTGCAACCGATCCGTTTGAAATCTATGACGTAACGACCGATCCCGGCCAAGGAACGGATCTGGCCGGGTCAATGCCCGGTTTGCAGCAGCAGATGCAAGCGATAGCGCTTCAGGGGCGCCGTCCCCTGAGTGATGCCATCCGTCCCTACGACTCGGCCACTGTGCCAAACGCGTCCAGGGAGCTGGAACCCGGCCTAAACTATTCCTGCTACGAAGGAATCTGGTCCTATGTCCCCGAGTTCCGCGATCTCGCTCCGGTGAAAAAAGGGGAAGTCGGTTCCGTCGACCTCTCGGTCCGTTCGCGCGACGACCATGTTGGCATGCTGTTCACCGGCTATATCGATATCCCTACCGACGGGGACTACACGTTCTATGTGGACTCCGACAGTGGTGCGAACCTCTTTATCCACGACGCCCATTTGATTGACGACGACTTCAACCACGACGGCTCGGAAAACTCGGGAACCACCAAGCTGGCCGCCGGCCTCCACCCCTTCCGCCTCTACTATCGCCATGGAACTGCAACCACGCATAGCCTTGGTTTCGGTTGGGAAGGCCCGGGGATCGGCAAGCAAATCATCCCGGCTGCAAGCTTCTTCCGTATTCCGGCGATTCACGTGTCGATCAACACCAATGGCATGAATCTAAACATGGAATGGAACAGCCTGGCCGGACAAAGCTACCGCTTGCGGACAAGCGACACGCTGTTGACACCGAGCCAAATCTGGCCGATCCTACAATCAGGAATCGCGACAACACCGCCGCAGAACGTGCTGGATATTCCCATACCGCCAAAAGACCAGAGCTTCTACGTGCTCGAAGAGGAGTAGTAACCGAGCAGGTGGTCCGGCCCGCCCATCGCCAGCGGCGATCCTCAGCGCTTCTACCGTATCGGTCTGCTGCCCTGATCCCGAGTGACGGGATTGGAACATTTTCGTAGAAGCTGTAGCCGTGATCCATGATCTATCTATTATACGTATTTTCGTACGACTGACACATCAGGGGAAAAGCGGCATGCCGACCTGCAAACGAGCCATTCCTCCGGCACCGCTTCCCTCACGTTGTTCGGGTAAGCGGTCTCTA
>DAOVNC010000005.1 GCA_030630445.1 Kiritimatiellales bacterium
AGATCCAACCCGCCAGCTCGCCGACCTCGTCGCCATCCATCGAGACCTCTGTCAGGGATGCTCTCAATTAGTGGGAGATCGCTGCCAGATCTGTCGTTGTCCAGGAGAACCATGGACTCGCCCCCGCTGCCCGGTATTCAAGTGGACCGACGACGAATTCAAGGCCATTGCAAGCCGCCTGCAGCCCCAGCGCATCGATGCACAGCGGCTGCAGGGAGGGTGTGGCGAGAGGAGGAATTAGGGGTTCATACCAAACCGTTGTCACTTTCTGTCAAACCGGTTGGCAAAATACATTCATCCGAGCATCGTTTTTTTGTGTTCAGACTTGATGAAGAACCAGCGAAGCGGTTCACGCGAGGCACGAGCGAGGCTGGAGCTTGCCGACAGCCCCCGAAGGGGTGTAACAAATCCAGTCGCCCCGACCAGTCTTCACTTGCAACGTTGCGAGTGAAGGCGGTCACTCCCGACATTCCCCGAGGTCGGCTTTTTTCAGATACACCCGCAGGGTCAGCGTATTTGCAATGAGGGTGAAGAGGCACATGGCCAACGCCGCGCACAGGAACAGATGGCGGTAGGCATACTCCTCCGGGATCATTAAAATCAAAGCCACGGACAGGGCTCCCTTCAGGCCACCGAGGTTCAGGACATGCTGCCACGCTGCGGGTAGCCGAATGCCGATCAACCGGAACCAAGCGCCGAACCCATAGACCACCACGCTGCGCGAAACCAGCAATGCGGCAATCACACCCGGCATGACCAGCCAGTTGATGTCGTAGTAGTGCGAGCCAATCTCCGCGCCCAGCATGAAAAACAAGACCGCATTGGCCAGGTTGCCAAAAAAAGTCCAGAATTCCTTGTAGAACTCTATTTCACAATGCGTCAGGGCATCGATCACTTTGGCGCGGCGGAGAATCAACCGGATGGTCAGAGTGGTGGCCATCACCGCAATTACCCCCGAAATATCCAGTGCGGCCTGCGCCAGGCAGAAGGTTAGATAGACAATCAACAGCGGCAACAGCGGCCCGATAAAATGGTCTTTCAACGCCTTCCATCGGCGCATCAACCAGGTTCCGCCCCACCCCATCAGGCCACCAAGCAGCACGGCCCCCGCGATGGAGAGCACAAAAACCGAGATTCCTTTTTGAAAGAGCAGTTCCTTTCCTTCGATCACCTTTCCGCTCATCAGCATGAAGAGGATCACGGTGGTACCGTCGTTCAGCAGCGATTCCCCCTCGATCAGGGTTTTAAGCTTTCCGGGAATTTGAAACTGCTTGAACACGGCAGAAACCGCGACCGGATCCGTGGCCGACATGATCGCGGTGAAAAAGAGGATATCAATCCAAGGAAGCCCCGTCATCCAACGAATAGGAACCGCCATAACAAACATGCTGGCCAGAATGCCCAGCGAAGCCAAAAGGAACGAAGGGAGCGCTTCTTCCCGAGCCATCCCCAAATCAAGCTTTCGCGAAGAATCGAAAATCAGAACCGGCAGGAAAATGTAGAGAATCACATCCGGCGTCAAATCAAGTTCCGGAAGGTGGGGAAATACCGTTTGATTCAAAATCCCGTAGCCCACCCCAAAAAGAAGCACCCATGAAATGTAGGGCAGGCGCGAGAAGCGGAAATGGTGCTCGATCGCACACAGCCCAATCAAAAACAGGCAGGCAAACACCAATCCCTTTACGAGCACCGTATCCATATCGGGGTGGATCCTACAGGCTATTCATGAAAATGAAAGAAACTTCCGGCCGTTGGCGGCGTACACCTGAATCATTAGCGACATCTTGGGTAAAGGTGTAGTGCGGGCCTCTCTGCTTGCAGAGGGCGCGCCCCCTTCGGGAGGCACGCGCTACACCCACAGGGTGAAGAAAGCACAGGATCGCTAATGATTGAGGGGCTACAGGGAAAACAAGCGCGGTATTTGCTTTACGCACCGACGTCGTCTATCGTTCCGGGCATGGTCGAAACACGTACATTTGAAACCACCGAGGCCTTGGTTCTGCAGGCCTTGGAACTTTTGCGCAAAACCCTTCCAACCGCAGGCACCCTGATGCTCAGCGGTGGAACAACGCCGTATGCCGTCTACAACCAGCTGGCGGCGGCCCCCTGCCCCGTGCATCCCAACCGAACGCTGTTCCTCAGCGACGAGCGGATGGTTCCCGCCGACTCGCCCAGCAACAATGCAGGCAACCTGATGCCCATGCTTGAGGCCTTGGAATGCAAAGACCGCTTTATCCGAGTCGATACCGACCTGTCCACCGACGAAGCCGCCGACCGCTTTGCTCTGGAGCTTGAAGCACTAGGCACCATGGATCTCGGCTTTCTTGGCATGGGAACCGACGGCCATACCGCCGGATTCTTTACGCCCGAACAGGCCTGTCAAAAAACCGGAGAACTCACGCTGCACACCGACCGCCCCGATGGCATGCAGGGCGTTAGCATCACCCCCGCCGTTTTCCAACGGGTGGAACGGATCATCCTGCTTGTCACCGGCGAGGCCAAGCGCGGGATTATCAACACCTTGCTAAACGAACCGGAAACCATTCCCGCCGGAATCGCCCTTGCCGGTCATCCCCACGTTGAACTTTGGACGGATATCGGGCTATAGCCCCCTACTCGGCGAGCTTTACATCCACTTTATAGAAGCGGGTGGCCTGCGCTTGATCGATCGCGGTGGTGTAGGAATTAACGGGGTAATCAATACCTGACTCAAGCAAGTCAAAATTGTTAATTACTAGGTTTCCACGACCCCAAATGCTATATTCCCGCCCTTCGACGGCCTCCCAGGTAATAACGTAGCTGGTTCCGTCCGGATCCTGCTGCTGAGGTTGAGAAACAATATGAAAAAAAGATAAACTATTGGTCGGATTCATGCCGGCAATATATTCCTCCAGATTGCTAAACCCATCGCCGTCAGAATCAATACCCGCATTACAACTCATCGATCCTCCGAAATACTGTATTTCCCACGTGTTGGGAATGGTATCATCATCAAGATCCCAACCGAACACACTAAGGTCAGTTTCAACAAAGTCAGAAGGAACTCCATGGCCTCTCGACAACCCAACCACGGCGCCTGAAGAACCGATGCCGAGCCAGGAAATGCGGACTACCCCATCAAAGAACATTTCGGCCTGAAAAGTATTGAAGGTAGTGGGCGTCGATGATCCCCACGGCGGGATATCCGTATAGGTAGCCACAAACCGGTCATCGAGTTGACTCCACTTCACACTACCACCATAACGAGGATCGAGATCCCTGAAGAACATGGATACGCGTACCCTATCAAAATGGTTCGTTATATTTGAGAAAAAAGTGGTGTCGTTCGCCGCAAAAGTAAGGTAGCCATTGCTGCCTATGCCCACACCTGAATACGATCCCCCATACAGTTTTACGGTCTTCCCGTTTAGAGGAACCCATTCAGAGTCATCATCGCCCAAGACAACCGGAATGTGCGACGCAGCATTGATCGGTAATGCCGAGATGGCCGTGACTTTGGCAGAATAAAAGTCTGGGGAACCATCCGGGGTAAAGGTTAGGGAAAGTCCATCCATGTCAAAACCGTAGGAAAAATCCTCGGTAAAATAGTCGATGGCCCGACACGGCGACAAAACCATGAAAAGCGCAGAAAACAGCCCCATCAATACTCTTTTTTTCACAAAACAACCTCCGGTTAACGTTCAGCAACACATCCCATGCACCCCGTTCTTCAAGTAACCCCGACTTAATACCCGCCCGTGCAGAAAATCCAGAAGACTGGTTTCCAAAAAGATAAATGCACTGAAAATTGAGAGTCGCACACGATAAATAAACGTCAAGATTTATGTGATATTAATGTGTTTTGATGTTTTACTATAACAAAGCACCGCTCTCTGTCTGGAGCACCACCGGAGCAGCGAAATCATCCTGCACCGCGCAAAGCTGCGAACAGCGCCCGATTTTGGCGTAATTGTATGGCTATTCAAATAGAGTTCCGACAAAGATACCGGCCATTTAAACAGGAGTCCATAGTGAAGAATTTCGAACTGCTACGCACCGAGGAAATCAAGGAACTAAACACGAATGCGAAGATCTACCGCCATATCCCGACGGGTGCGGAAATTCTTTCGATGGAGAACGAGGACGAGAACAAGTGTTTCGGCATCTCGTTCCGCACGCCTCCGGCGGACTCGACGGGTATCGCGCACATTCTGGAGCACACGGTGCTGTGCGGCTCTCGAAAATATCCGGTAAAGGATCCGTTCGTCCAGCTCCTGAAAGGCTCGCTCCAGACGTTCCTGAATGCGTTCACCTACCCCGACAAGACCTGCTATCCCGTCGCCAGCCAAAACCAGAAGGATTTTCACAATCTGGTGGATGTCTATCTCGATGCCGTCTTCCACCCGCGCATCACCAAGGAATTCTTCATGCAGGAGGGCTGGCACTTTGAGCTGGAGTCGACTGAAGGCGAGCTAAAATACACAGGCGTGGTCTACAACGAAATGAAAGGTGTCTATTCGTCGCCGGACTCGCTGCTCATGGAACTCTCCCAGCAATCGCTCTTCCCCGACACCATCTACGGGGTGAACTCGGGCGGCGACCCCAAAGCGATCCCGGATCTGACCTACGAACAGTTTAAGACCTTCCATGAAACACTCTACCACCCCTCCAACGCCCGCATCTTTTTCTATGGCGACGACCCTGCCGAACAGCGCTTCGAACTGATCGAGGAATACCTGAAGGACTACGAAAGAATCGATCCGCAATCCGGGATCGAATTGCAGGGCCCGCTACCGGAACCGGTCCGCATCGAAGAGCCCTATGCCGTATCGGCCGACGACGAAAACCCAAAACCCATGTTCACGGTCAACTGGCTATTTCCGTCCCCGACCGATGCCGAACGCGTATTTGCCCTGGAACTGCTCGACCACATCCTGCTCGGCACCCCCGCCTCGCCGCTGCGCAAGGCGCTCATCGAATCAGGCCTTGGCGAAGACCTTACCGGCCACGGCATGGAAACGCACATGATCCAAATGATGTATTCGATCGGCCTCAAGGGCGTTAAGACCCAAAACCTTGAAAAGGCCGAGGCGCTGATTTTAAAAACCCTGGAGGATTTGGCCACGAACGGTATCGGCCACGACGATATCGAGGCGGCGGTCAACACCTTCGAGTTCGACCTGCGCGAAAACAACACCGGTGGTTTCCCGCGCGGACTGTCGCTCATGCTCAAATCGCTCAACACATGGAACTACAATGCCGACCCGCTCGGATTGATCGCGTTCGAGGCACCCCTTCAAGCTGTGACAAAACGTGCCGGAGAGAGCGGCTTCTTCGAAAAAATAATTCGGGAGCAGTTCCTCGAAAACACCCACCGCTCCACCGTGGTGCTGGTTCCCGATGCGGAACAAGCCGCCCGTACCGAAGCCGGTGAAAAGGCGCGGCTCGCAACCGCCAGGGCCGGGATGGACGAAACCGAACTGGAGCAGATCGTCGCCAACACGGCACATTTGCTGGACATGCAGGCCACCCCCGACCCGGCGGAGGCCATCGCCACCATCCCGCTCCTGCACCGCGACGACCTCGATAGGAAGATTCGCACCGTGGAGCGTGGCGAAACCAAACTGCACGGCGCAACCGTTCTGACGCACGACCTGTTCACCAACGGCATCCTCTACCTCGACATTGGCTTCGACCTGCACGGGCTGGAGCAGAGCGATATCCCCTATGCCGCGCTGCTCGGAAGCACCTTGCTGGAGATGGGCACCCAAAACGAGGACTATGTCTCGCTCTCGCAGCGCATCGCCAAGAAAACCGGCGGCATCCATGGCACGCCCTGCCTCTCGGCGCTGGATGGTTCCGACACCGGGCTTACCCGCTTTTTCCTGCGCGGCAAGTGCATGGTTGGGCAAACCGACGAACTGCTCAACATCCTGCACGATGTGCTGCTGCAACCCAACTTCGACAACCGGGAACGCTTCAAGCAGATTGTGCTGGAGCATAAATCGGAAATGGAGACGGCTCTCGTGCCGCACGGCCACGCGGCCGTAATGACGCGGCTCAAGGCGCACTACAACGAGGCCCACTGGGTCAGCGAACAGATGGGCGGTGTCGAGGGGCTCTTCTTCATCCGCAAGCTCGCCGACGATATTGAAAAGGACTGGCCGGCGATCGCCCAACGAATGGAAAAAATCCTTAAGACCCTGCTCGACCGCGAGCATCTCGTGCTCAACGTCACGGTCGACCAGACCGCACTGCCCGGCATTATGGAATCCGTGGCAGGCTTCATCGAGAAACTTCCTGCCACAGGAAACTTTTCCTCAAAGGATTGGAAGCCGGCCGCCCTGCCGAAATCGGAAGCGCTGACCGCACCGTCGCTGGTGAACTATGTGGGTTGCTCGGCCAACCTGTTCGGCGCAGGCTATGAAATGCACGGCTCGGCGCTGGTCATAACCCGCTATCTGCAGACCGCGTGGCTCTGGGAAAAGATCCGGGTACAGGGCGGCGCCTATGGCGGCATGTGCGCGTTCGACCACCGTTCCGGCGCCTTCACCTTCGCTTCCTACCGCGATCCCAACCTCGCGGCCTCGCTGGATATCTACAAGGCGACGGGCGACTTCCTCAAAAACCTGAGGCTCAGCGAAGACGAGCTGACCCGCGCACTGATCGGCGCGATCGGGCAACTCGATGCCTACCAGCTTCCGGACGCCAAGGGATACTCCAGCTGCATGCGCCATCTGCTCGGCTACACCGACGCAGCGCGCCAACAACTTCGCGACGAAGTCCTGGCCACCACACCGGAACATTTCCACACCTTCGGCGAGATCATGGAGCAGGCGTTCGAAAATCCGGATGTTTCAATCCTCTGCGCTCCGGATGCAGCCCGCGCGGCCGACATCGAAGTACAAACCAAGGTCCTGTAGTTCCGTTAGGGCATTGAGCAGTTGAAATGTCGTATTGATGCGGCACCGGCGACAAGACCGGAGACGAACAAAAAAAACGCCCTGTTTTTTTTAACAAGGCGTTTTGTTCGCAGATGGAGGCCATCTTATTCCGTGCGGTATTCCGTCCTGTATTTCTTCATCAGATCCTGCTCTTCATCCGTCATGTAATCGGTAATATCCCTAATCACCGAGCCATCCCCCCTTGTACCCTTCCAGATGGGATAAAACTGACGGTTCAGCACCCCTTCGGCTTGAACCTCTTTACCCGCATGGGACAAGACCACGACATTGATCGTGGGCCAACTCTTTCTACTCACTTTGTCCGAGCCATAGATTTCCGCGAACATTTTCTTATACGACTCGAGTACTTTCTCCGGCTGACCGGAATTTCCACCCCCCCCACCCATCGATATAGTTGGTGGTCAGGACGAAGATCGTATCGGGCTTCTGGGTAAGGATGGCCCAGGCAACCGCGCGATTCCAATGAACATAGCCGTCCTTGGATCCAGAAAGATACTTTTTCGTCAACTCCCCCGGTACGACATAGGGGTAGGCCCATTTGATTGAATAAAAAGGCAGCTTGTCAACACGGGTCGGCCACCTTCCCCTGGCATTATTGATTCTCTTTCCGGCCCCTCCCCAGACAAAGTTATGCGAGTACTTCCCTTCCAGCGGATTGACGGGAGCCATCCAGTCCATGACCATCTTCTTATTGGCTGTATTGGCCGGCATCATCTTGGGGGTCATGGCGCAGGTGTCGCGCATCCAATAGCAAGCCACATTGAACAAGACGTATCCCGGCAATTCATTAACCATATCCTCAAGGCGCTTGCGAAGCGTATAGCCGGTCATGCGCTTATAGGGGTTGTCGCCGATGGTGGCCGGACCAAAGTGAACGATGAAGCAAACCTTTTCCCCCTTGGCCTTGGTTCCGAAAAAGTTGATTTCGGGAAGGTTGAAGCCAATACTTTCCATGCCTCCCTCTCCACCCATTCCCACGGTACCCCCTTTGACACCGGTCATTTCCGGCATCCTGATTTCGGGGACCTTGCGGTTGACCGTCTTCACCACCAAGCGCTTGCGCAACTTGGGCTTGGGCTTCTTGTTCACCTTCACGGGAATCTGCAGTCTTTTAGGCGGCATTTTCGGGCGTTTAACGTGCTTGGCCTCGAATTTTTGTTCGTCTTTGGTGACCACGGTTACGGCCACAAAGGAGACCGCAATAACGATCAGTACGGCATGGAGCACCAAACTGACCACCATTGCACTTGATTTCGCGTGACTTGAAAAAAACCGTTTTTTCGGCTTGTTTGACATCTTCAATTACTCCTCTACATCGTCCTTTTGACGACGCCTTCCTTAATACTGGCCACCGCAGAGGCATCCAACACCTTGACACCGCGACCATGCAAGGCTTTATCGTCCGGAAAGAACGCTTAGGGATACCTCGCGGCGGCTTTCTTGGAAAAGCCTTGGCCAACCGCTTTACGATCCTTCCAACGGTTGGCTTTACTCTCCAGAGCCGGTCACATAGCTCTTGATGGCCTCGAGACCTTCGATAGAGCGGTAGTCGCCGCGGGTGGGGCCGACCAGCTTGCTGAACTTTTCCTTTGCCCCCTGATTGGAGTCAGAGTCCGCCCGCACAAAATGAATGACGTTGATCGAGTATTTTTCTTTTTTCTTCCTACCCAGCCCGCTGGATGCGAGTGTTTCAGGCTCCCACTTCCTGCGTGTATTAACGAGCGCTTCGAGCATCTCCTTCGGCGTGTAGTTGTGCCAGGAGGGCTGGGGGGGCAACGGCGCATCCGGAAGATAGGTTCTGACCAATCCCCAGTTCCCGTACGGGATAACCCGTGGAGGCTGCCCCTTTTCCCGGCGACGCTTGTTTTCCTTTTCAAACATACCCCTAGCCTTTGCGATATTTTCCTCCCACCGCTTCCTTTTGGACTCGCTCCAAGTTTTGGCATCGCTTTCCTTATAACGGAGGATCCCCCAGTTGCTGGTCAGGACAAATATGACATCCGCCTGCTGCTTCATGGCCAACAAGGTAGGTTTGGCCCACTCGCCAACCGAACCCTTGAGCGGTTCAATAGACAATTCTTCGGAAATGCGGATACCGCCCGACCCCAGCGTCCGTGCGCCATAGTCCCGGTCGCCCATGTTCGAGCTGACGGCATTGAGCGGCTTGAGCCAAGCCTCGACCTTGGCGACATTCTCCGGGGAGGCCGGCACCAGCGTCGGGAACCGGGTATAGTTCCCGCCGCCATACACGGCAATATTGAACAGCACGGAGGAATCCAGCTCCCCGAGAATCCGCACCAGTTCCGACTTAATGATGGTGTAGGCTGGAATCCCGCCCATTTCATCGATCATCATGGGTGCAGACGCATCGAGGACGATGAATATTTTTTCACCCTTGGCCTTGGTTCCAAAAATGCTGAATTCGGGAAGGCTGAAGCCAATGCTTTCCATGCCGCCTTCGCCACCCATTCCCACGGTGCCCCCTTTGACGCCGGTGATTTCCGGCATCCTGATTTCAGGAACCTTGCGGTTGACCGTCTTCACCACCAAGCGCTTGCGCAGCTTGGGCTTGGGCTTCTTGTTCACCTTCACGGGAACCTGAAGTCTTTTAGGCGGCATTCTCGGGCGCTTAACCGGCTTGGCCTCGAACTGCTGCTCCTCCTTGGTGATTACGGTTACGGCCACAAAGGAGACCGCAACAACGATCAGTATGGCATGGATCACCAAACTGACCACTAGCGCACTAGATTTCGCGTGGCTCGAGAAGAACCGCTTCTTTGTCTTTTGCGCTGTCATCGTGCAACTACATGGCTGTGCTGAACGACATATTCTTTACTTTGGCCGCCGCACAGGCATCCATCACCTTGACAATTCGGCCATGCAAAGCCTTGTCGTCCGGGAGGATGTTGACGATGAAGTCGCTTTTGGATGCCTCGGCGGCTTCCTTGTAGCTCATCAACTCCGAAACAAGATCATCCAGGCCGACCCCCGTCTGGCCAAACACAATCCCATTGATCGAGATATCGCCTGTCTCGCTCACTTCGATCAACACCTCGATCGGCAAGAGGATCGGCTCCGTGGAAGGCACCTTGGCGGGAAGCATGAAAGCGAGATCCGCCTCCTTCGCGATCAGCGACGCCGTTACCATGAAATAGATCAGCAGCAGGAACACCACATCGATCAACGGCGCAATCTGCAGCTCAGCCTTCTTGTTCATTAAGTTATCCAGCAATTTCATGGCTATTCCTCGAAGGTTGCATAGATAAGGTCGCTTGCGCCAACCTCCGCACATGCAATAATGATGTCTTTATTGGTCTTGTACTCGACGTCCTTGTCCGCGCGGATGAGGATCCGCAGGCCCGGATTGATGTCGAGTTCGTCGCTGACGATCTTCTTGAGCTCCTTGATGGTCACCGGATTCGTATTCACGTAGATCTGGTTGTTCGCATCCACCGAGAGCATCATGCGGTTCTTGGTGTCTTCGGGAACCTTGGCGGATTGGGCCTCGGGAAGAGCTATCTTAACCTTGTCCGTCACCACCACGGAAGCCACCATGAAGAAGATGAGCAACAGGAACACCATGTCGATCATGGGGGCCATGTCGATCGCCACATCGTCTTTTCTTGGTAGTTTGAGTTTCATTTCACACCTCGTCCGGCAGGGGTTTATTCAGTTGCGGCGGCAGGTGCTTCCTTGGCGCTTGATCCGCCAGCCATGGTCTCGTATCCAAGCGGCAATTCACCGGAT
Source organism: Kiritimatiellales bacterium (assembly GCA_030630445.1). GTDB lineage: Bacteria > Verrucomicrobiota > Kiritimatiellia > Kiritimatiellales > Pontiellaceae > Pontiella. Next base: position 10,692 of record DAOVNC010000005.1, read on the forward strand.
TCGAGCGTATCGAGCAGGGCGCCGATTTGGCGTCCGAGCGTCGCGGTGGATTTAATGAAGTTGTTGCGGAAGAAATAGTAGAACAGCATGGCCGGAATCGCGATGATCAGACCGGTCGCCGTCGTTACAAGGGCCTCACCAATGTTTCCGGCGAGTTCCTGAGGCTTGCCCATGCCCTTCGAACCAATGGTTTGGAAGGCTTTGATCATACCCGACACCGTACCCAGCAGACCGAGCATAGGAGCCGTTGCCCCGATGATGGAAAGATAGTCGATCGGCTTCATGTATTGCGTAACTTCTTCGGTGCTGGCTTCCTCGATGGCTTCCTTCACTTTGCCGAAGTTGATATCCCCGCGTGTGGAGCAACGCTCAAGACCTGCGGCGAAAACGTAGGTGAACAGGGTTTCGTTCTCTTTGCAAAGGCTGTGGGCTTCAACCACTTTCTTGTCCTTCATGAGCTGGATAAACTCAGGCATCATCTCGGGGCGAAGCAGCACTTTCTCGCGCAGCGCAAGGAAGTTCTGCACGACGAAGTAGATCGTCAACATCGAGAAGAGTCCCAACGGCCACATGAACGGACCACCCTGCTTGATCATCTCCATAAGCGTGGTCTTTTCCTCGGTGGGAGCCGCAGCATCCGCCACCGCCTCCGCAACTTCCTGGCCCAATGCCACGGCAGCGGCCATAATGCTGAAAGCAAACATCAATTTTATCATTTTCTTATTCATCTTCTTGTTCCTCTCCTTCGGTTAAGCTTCCTTAGACTCTAAACTTTCCTCTAGCTCCTGTTCGGCGCGCAACTTTTCAATCTTAAGCTTGAGCTGCTGCGCTTGGTCGAATTCCGGTGAATCCTTGTACAAGACATCGATCTGGCGGCAGACCTCCTCGGCCGAGTCGTACAGGCCAAGCTCGGTGTAGATCTCCGCACAGAGCATTTCCGCCGGCTGCATCCACTCCAGATCCGAACTATTGAACGCAATCACTCTCGCGATGAGCAGCATCGCCTCGCTATATTGCTTCTTCAGCGCCATGAGCTTGGCCGCAATATAGAGTTTCTGGGGCGAGGCATCGCCGGAAAGTTCCTGGTCCCATCCATATTTGGCGAGCAGGGCATCGGCCTCGGACGGCTTGCCGCCATCGATCAACGCAAGGGCCTGGTATACCCGGCTCTTTTCCTGAAGCTCTGGATTCCGGTCATCTTCGGCAATCTTCGAGGAGATGGCCAGCGACTTGTCGTACTGCGCGGTGCGATAGTAAAGCTCCATCAGCAAGGCATTGTACTTGGTGAGGTTCGAGGGGATATCGCTATATTCGGTAAATGGATCGATCGCCTTTTCCAGCGTGGCGACGACTTGTTCGAACTCCCGGTTTTTCACCATTTTCGATACCTTTTCAATATCGAGATCGATCTCGAAGATGAGTTCCTTGATGGTGTTGGCACCGACGCGGACAGGCTTTAGGTCTTCCGGGCGCTTAAGCTCGATCCAGTCCCCGTCGCGGCCGAAAAGCTGGCCTTTCCAAGAAAGCCCACCCCGGAGCAACCACTCCACGTTGAGTGGTTCGGCTCCGGCCATTCCCGTGGTCAGAAGGATTCCGGCAACCGCCAGCTTTAAAGTCGTTTTGTTCATTATGCGCCCCCGTGTTTCTTGATCAGTTCCTTCGCGGTCTCGGCCTGCGGAAGGGTATTGACATATCCTTCCTCAAGCATGTCGCGCCATGTTTTGATGGCATCTGCTTCGCGATTCAGTTCTAGCAGGCACTCCGCAGCAGACAAATACCCCTCGGCGGCCCACTTTCCATCGTCATAGGCCTTGTAGAGCAGGTAGGTGCGCTGGAAAAAGTTATGGGCGGTCTCCAAGTCCCCCGAAGCCTTGCGGCACCGCCCCATGCCATACATGGCTTCCGCAGAGAGGGGGCCCCGCCATTCGGGAACGGATGTAATCAACTTGTAGGCTTCCTCTGCCTCATCGTATTTCCTCTGCTTGAACAGCGTATCGGCCTTGATAATCTGCGCCCAGCCCATGTATGTATCCGCGCCGTAGATTTCCAAAGCCTCGTTGGCGATTTCCATCGCCGCATCCAAATCGTCTTTGGCCAGAAACTGGTATGTTTTTGCACGGTAGGCATGCCAAAGATCGTCCGACTCCTCGAAGTTTTCGGTGAAGTAGTCGTACAGACGCCCCATCTCCTCTGCATCGCCCGCCTCCACGGCGGCATCGCACATGAGGGCCAAGGCAATCGGGGGAACAAACTTAAGATCCTTCTGGGAAGCCAGCAGTTCCGCTCCCAACGAACTGGATGCTTCGGCGCCCTTCAGATAGGCCAAGGCCATCTGCAACCGCACCTTCAGGGTCTGGGCGGAAGGGTCGACATCAGTCAGTTTCAGCTTAAGCTTGATAGTCAAGCTATCCCGATCATCATCGGTCAGGCGCTGGTTGGCGATCGCAACCAGTTCATGCACGATCTTATCAACCCCGTTCTGGTCCACATCATTGCCGAAAGTCAGAATGGCGTCGAGATAGGCCGCAACCGCTTCGTCGATTTGTCCCAGCGCAATCTGCGCTCTCCCGACCCAGAACACGGCTTCGGACACATTGGCCTCGCCTTTCTTAAGATTCAGATACTCGTTCATCAGATCGATTATTTCCTGCCACCTGAACTCAAGCTTGTAGACCTTCGCCGCCTGGAAGGCCGCATAGGAGGCCTGTCCTGAATTCACCGCCTTTTCGATCGCTTTCCGGTAGTCGTCCAGCGCGCGATCAAGCGTGGCCGATTCATCCACGTCCTTGGTCTCGGGATCGTCCTCGAGCTCCTTGGCGGCTTCGATGTCGCCGCGCATACTGTAGGCTTCCGAAACAAATTCGTGATCCGGATGGGCCGTGATGAACTCGGTAAAGACCGCCTCGGCTTCGGTGGTTTGATTGAGACCGACCAAGCAGACGGCCCGCCGGAACGTGGAGGCGGAATAGTGCTCTCCACCTTCGTATTTGCCTTGGTAGTTTTCGAAGGTATCGAGGGCTTTCTGGTAGTCGGCCTGCATCATGTGGGTCATGCCGCGGTAGTAGTATGAATCGGGCAGCACGGGGCTGTTCGGATAGTCGCTGATAACTTCCCCGAACTGTTCGTCCGAACGCCCATAGTCCCTTGCCATGAAATAGCCGAAGGCCATCATGTAGTGAAGATCCGCAGTGGTCTGCAATTCATCTTCGTCCGTGGTCGGCGACAATCCATCCACGTACTTGCGCAGGCCGATCACCTTCCCGGGATTTGGGGTTTCCCTCCTGAGGTTGTCGCGCATCATCGTGGAAATCAGGATGCGCGCACTCTTGCCGTTGGGCCGCTCGTCCAGATACGCAAGTATCCGCTCCTCGGCGCGAGCGGTTTCCTTTAAATCATACAAGATTGCCACCAACTGGAGAATCGAAGTCTCGCCGATGTCGCCGTCGGGATCTTTCGTGTTAAGCATGTCAAAGAGTACATAGCCTTCCCAATAGCGCTTGAGCTCCCGGTAGATCAGGCCAATGCGGAACGCCACCTCATCCTCATACGGGGGAAGATTGGTAAGCTCTTCCACCAGTTTCCTGATATTCTCAAGCTCCTTTACGCGCGCCTTGCGATCCAGCTCGCTAAGCCCGGCCTTCTTCGAAATCTCGGCAATGCGGCCATTCGCAAAATCGATCAGCTCTTCGCGCGGCAAAACCATGCGATAGAGCAACAATGCATGGAGGGAGTCATCTTGCTTGAAACGCGCCTTGCCCGCCCGCATCACGGTCAAGTTCAAGGTGATGTCGTATTTTGAATCCGTGCGGTAGACGCGCGGGATCCAACTCCAGAGCTCGTCCCAGTTTTCGTCTTCCACCAAGGCGCGCACAATCATGACCTGCGTCACCTGCTTGGCCTTATCATCCGTGCTCTTGTTTGTGCGCGCCTTGATGCAGGCTTTCCATTTTTCCTGCTGAAACTGTGCCTGCCCCAGCATGAGGTTGGCATTCAAGCGATCATCCTTTGTCAGGTCCGGCATATCGAGCAAGCGCCCGGCAACCAATTCGATCTGCTTCCAATTCTGGGAATCGAAAAGACCCTGGGCCATCATGCGAAGAGCCATGCGTTCCTTCTTGCGCGGTTCCTGTTTGAGATAGTCTTCAAGCACCGACACACCGGCGGCGGAATCGCCGGTTTTAAAGAGAGCGCGCGCCAACTGGAAACGGCAATTTTGCAGGATCTCGAGTTTTTGAGGGTCGGTCAGCTCCTTTGTACGGCTAATGGCTTCCTCAAGCGGGGGGATGGCTGCCGAATACTCGCCACGTTGCAGCCTGTTTTGGGCAACGGCCACCACAGAGGACAGCCCCATCGTGCTAAAATCCTGTGCAAAAGCGGAACAGGCCGAAAACGCGGCCGCACACAGGAAGATCCGAACCAACTTCCCGGAGAATCGAAAACCAAGCATCATAAATTACCCCTCAAAACAGTCCATTTCCAAACCGACAAAACCAGCGCCGCGCGAGCTTCCTACCCGCCCGTGCCCAATCTGCCGACATGGCACACAAACAAAATGCGTTACTGATGGCAGATTATATAGCACGTTGCGCAATTCAAGACAATTACGGGTAAAAAGACCCTGAGTCGCCGGAGTTTGTATTTTGTGCGCGGGGAAGCGAGTCGGAATTCGGTCGAAACCGCCTAGCCTGCTCTGCGACCTGCTCAATGTCCCCCGCCCCGATGACCAGAAGCATATCGCCCGCGCGCAGTTTGGGCCGGATCTCCGCCCACGCGGTTTCCAGCGTTTGGCAATAGTGCAGCCGCTCGTCCCAATTCGCAGGAAAAAGATCCATTAAATCCTTGGTTGTTCCACCCGGAACGGGCTGTTCGGATGCGGCATAGACCGGGACGAGCCAGAGTTTGTCCAGCCCTTGGAAACTAGAGGGAAAATCGGGTCCCAAGGCAAGCGTGCGGGTGTAGCGGTGCGGCTGGAAAACACCGAGCAGGCGTTGGGGTTCCAACTCCTTTGCCGTCTGGATGGTTGCCGCGATTTCGGTCGGATGGTGCGCATAGTCGGAAACGATCCGGATTCCCCCGCCCTCGTACACGGTCTCGAATCGGCGACGAATCGGCTGGATTTCCCCCAAGGCCCGCAAAATCTCGGCCTTGGATTTCCAGTGACGGGAGATCGCCAGCGCGGCGGCGGCATTCCACTGGTTGTGCCTCCCCGGAAGAGGCAACGCAATGCGCGACGCGGGAACCGTGAAAGCCTCGCATTTTGGATCGGCGGAGCAAAGCCGACCAGCGATAGGATCTGCGGCGCAGTAGTAGACTTTATTCTTGGTCTTCTGGATGAGCTTTTCAAAGCAACCTATGAAGGCGGACTCCGAGGCGTGGTGCTCCATATGGTCGTATTCAATGTTCGTGATGATGGCGAAGTCGGGCCGGTAGCCCGCAACCGTACCATCGGACTCGTCGGCCTCGACCACCATGACGTTGCCGTCCATGGCAACGCCCTCGATCCCGGCGATTTCGCCACCGACGCAGTAGCCACACCCCAGCACCTGGGCAATCATTGCCGTGGTAGTGGTTTTTCCGTGGGTTCCGCTCACAGCAATGCAGATGCGATCGCGCATGAGCGCAGGCAGCACCTCGCCCCGCCGAGAAACAGGAATGCCGAGCTCCTTGGCCTTTCGCACTTCCGGGTGCGTGTCGGAGACCGCGGTGGAGCGAACAAGCCAGTCGACCGATTCGCCGATATGCGATTCGTGGTGGCCAAGGGAAATCCCGATACCGTTTTTCCGCAACCACTCTGTTTGCCGGTTTTCCTGCAAGTCGCAACCGCTTACGGCAAACCCGCGCTCCTTGAGCAGAAAGGCTACACCGGCCATGCCGATGCCGCCCGCGCCGATCAAATGGACGTGGCCGCCCTTTTCAATGCACTCTTTTGCTCGATCAACCGGATTCATGTTTCAGGTTTCAGCATCCCGCCCACCTTTTCCAGCAGGTCGGCCAAGCGGCCGGCCGCGTTGGGTTGCGCCCGCTTCTTCATGGCGGCCGCCATGTGGCCGAGCCGCTCGGGCTTTTCGTATATCCGGACAAGGTAGTCGCGCAGCCACGTGGTGGTAAGATCCTCCTGCGCGATCACGTCCGCCGCGCAAAAATCCTGGAGAACGCGCGCATTGCCCATCTGGTGGTTGCGTACGGCAAAGGGGTATGGAACAAGCAGGGCCGGCAGGGAAAAAGTGGCCAGCTCGGCGCACGTGGCGGCACCGGACCGGCAGACCGATAGATCGACATTGAGATAGAGATCGCCCATATGCTGCACAAAATGATGTACATTGGCTGGAATTCCGGCCTGCCGGTATATCGCCTCCACCGCATCGCTGTTTTGCAGGCCCGCGATATGTTCGACCTCGATGACCACGCCCTTCTCGACCGCCTTCGCAATCGCTGTGGGAACAATTTCGTTGAGCATTTGCGCGCCCCGGCTGCCTCCCATCACAAGAACACGCAGCGGATCGCCCTCGCGCCGTTCGCGGCGCGGCTGCAAGCTGGCGCGTTGGAGTTCCTGGCGCAACGGCATGCCCGTGGTTTCAATGTTGCGGTGCTTGAGATAGAACCGGGACTTTTCAAAGCTGACCGCAACGATTTCCGCCTTGCGCGCCAATAGCGACACCGCCCGGCCTGGCAGGAGATTGGCTTCGTGAAGCACATAGGGAATCCCGAGCTTCCTGGCGGCCTTGACCGGGCCAAACGAGGCATAGCTCCCCATGGCGAGAACCACATCGGGGCGATCTTTCCGCATGGGTTTGATCGCCAACCGGTACGCCTTGAACAACTTGAAAAGCGTCATCACACTGCGCCATGAAACACCAAACTGGAAACCCTCCGATGGAATCGTGATTATACGGCCGGTCCATTCCTTTACGGCATCGCTCTCGATATCCTTTCCGGCCAGCCAGAGGGTGACATCGTGCCCGCGATCCAGTAGCTCCCGCCCTGTTGCCAAGCCCGGAAAGATGTGCCCTCCGGTACCGCCGCAAGCGATTGCGATTTTTAGTTTCTTTCCCATCAACTCCTGCCCCATGAATGAAGGAGCAGGTTTTAGCACGCACCCTCCTGAATTGATACGATAATTTATTGCTGAAAGCCCACACAGCCCTATAATTGCCATCCATTAATTGTGGAGTGTATCATGGAAGAACTAGACCCGATCAAACTGAAAGCGGAACTGGATCAGTTTAAAAAGGAAAAGGAAAAGATCAGGAAGCTGATGGGGCAAATCGGCGGAAAGGACACCGAAAAGCGCGACAAGAAGATCAACCATGTTTTCATTGTCCTGATCTTTATTCTATTCCTTCTGGACATGGCTCGGCACGTTATGCACATCGAGATTCCCCTTCCCCCGCTCTTCTCGCTACAAATCGGCATCCTGCTTGTCTCTATAAAAATTATTTGGATGATGCATAAGTCAACCAAGGTGGAGCACTTTCAATTCTGGATCCTCAACTCAATCGAATACCGGCTCAACGATGTCGCCAAGCAACTCCGCGGCCTGGAAAAAACCGTCGAAAAATACCACACCGAAGAAGAAAGTTCGTAGTTCCGCCTATAGGCGGCTGATCCTATCGGAGCCATGCACGGAATCGCCTGAAGGCGGAACTACAAGCCTGTTCCCCGGAACGGCAACACCGCGTCGAGCGAATCGGCCCCGGCGATGAGCATGAGGAGACGGTCGACGCCGAGGGCGACGCCGCCGGACGGAGGCATTTTTCCCAGGGATTGGATGAAGGCTTCATCAATGGGATAGGTTTCCTTGCCGAGCGCCTTGCGCTGCTCGGCGCATTCCTCGAAGCGGCGACGCTGCTCGGCAGGGTCGGTCAGCTCGGAGTAGGCGTTGGCGATTTCGACCCCGTTGATATATAGCTCCCAGCGTTCGGCCACAAACGGGTTGTCCAGCTTGCGGCGCGAGAGCGCGGCGGCTTCGATGGGATAGTCGATGAGCACCACCGGCCCGGCAAATTGTATTAATGCCGGCTCGACCTTTTCGACGAGGTCGATATCGAAGCGATCCTCGGTGTAGTGGCCGATGGGGTTCCAGCCCGCGAATTCAAGAAAGGCGTCGGAAACGGCCAGCGTTTTCCAATCGGTGGAACATACGGGCCAAACAGCTGAAACCAGCGCCTTCGTGTCGGCCAGAACATCCATGTAGTCGGCGTTGGCGCGATACCATTCGAGCATGGTGTATTCGGGATGGTGCAATGGGCCAAACTCCCCGCGCCGAAAGCATTTTCCAACCTCGAAGATTTTTTCGTGCCCGGCGGCGAGCAGCTGCTTGTGGAAGATTTCGGGGGAAGTGCGCAGAAAGTGGTCGCCGCTCGGTTCGGCATCGATATGCAGCTCCATGCAGGGCACCTTCAACCGGATAGGCGTCTCGACCTCGGTAAACCCGCATTCATAAAAAAACGCCCTGATGCGGCGCATCACGGCATCTCTCAAAATGATGCCATCAGTCGGCATTGGCTTTTTGTTTATAAAAGCTGTCGCAGCCCCACCATTCTTCATTTTGAAATCTTCATTCTTAATTTGCGACCAACCGGTCGCATTAGCCCTTGGACACGCGATCGGCATAGGTGCCGGTGCGGGTGTCGATGCGGATGGTGTCGCCTTCGTTGATGAAGATAGGGACGTTGATTTCGTAGCCGTTGGGCAGCTTGGCGGGCTTCATGACATTGGTGGCCGTGTCGCCGCGCGCACCGGGCTCGGTTTCGGCAATCTGCATCTCCACAAAGTTCGGCAGGGTGATGTCGAGCGCGCGGTCGTCGTGGAAGAGGATCTCCACCTGCATGTCGTCGACAATAAAGTTCTTGAGATCGCCAATCAGCTCTTCGCCCAGCAAGGCTTCCTCATAGGTTTCGTTGTCAGAGAAAACATAGTTGGAGCCGTCGATGTAGGAGAAGGTATAATCGCGTGAAATCAGCGAGCAGCGATTCACCTTTTCGACGGAGCGGTAGGTTTTGTCGAACTGGTTTCCGGTGATCAGGTTCTTGATTTTGCAACGATAGAGCGCCTGGCCCTTCCCGGGCTTGGAGAATTCAAAGTTGGTGATCACGCAGGGATCGCCGTCGATTTCGATTTTCAACCCTTTTTTCAGGTCGGATGCACTGTACATAGGTATCGCCTCTTAGTTCTAAATGTTAAAAAGATCGCGCATTATGCAGAACCCCCGAGTCCCTGCCAAGTGGTTTTTTGCACCCTGTCAACCCAATCCGTCGACGGGGGGAAATGCTACACCAAATAAAAAAACTACGGAAAAACATGGCGAATTTTGAACAAACACCCTATTAGTTGTCCATACAGATTGGGGTTAGCTAGGGATGCAGGGTTGCATCACGAACATTGCAAGGAGCATATAGACATGAAGAGAGCATTGGGCATCATGATGGTTGGGGCACTGGTGGCGAGCATGGCAACCACTGCCGAAGCGAAATCCGAAAAGAAGAACACACCCAAAAACACCCGCGCTGCGGAAGAAGCCGTAAAGGCTGCGGGTGCGGAGCATTTCCCCGAAAAAATGAAATTCCGCAAGGTGGGTTCCCTTAAAGCGGGGGAGACGTACTTCCATATCTATTGCGGCGTATTGACGAAGAGTGGTGGCTACCATGCGATCGTCTTCGACAACACCCCGACGTATCTCGGCTACTACAAGACCCAATACGAACCCGTCAACTATGAAGGGGGTTCGAAAGAGGGTGCGATTTTGGTGGATATGGAGGATAGCGACGAGGATGGAAACACCCGATACGAGAAGATCCGTATCAAAGAAACCGGTCCTACCGACGGCACACGTATTGATAGCGTGGCGGTCAAGTTCTTTAAAGCACCTGAAAAAAAGGTCGTGAAGGCGGAAGAAGGAACCGCGTCCGGTGAAGAATCCGGTCCTGTGTTCCGCGAATGGACCATTAATAAAACCGGGGTACGGGCCGTGTATGTGAGCCAAACCTTCGGAAAGGTCACGTTGCGGGCCGAAGCAAGCGGAGCCGTGAAAGCCTTCCCCATTTCATCGCTTTCCGATGAAGACAAAGAGTACATAAAGCAATTTAAATAGGTTCAATCCAGCCCGCACACCAAAGAACCGCCTTCGATAAGGCGGTTCTTTTTTTGCTCATCGCAGATTTTATGGCGATTCATGTACCAAAGGCGCATTTAGGCAGACCTTAAAAGCATCTCTCCAGAAACCCTCATCCGATCTCACCACATAATCTACGAAAAACCCTTTTTTCACAAATCGAGTAGGACAAGGCTGAGTGATCAGGCTCAGCCTTGTTCCTCTCACAGAACCGTGCGTACGGACCTCGTACACGGCTCCTGTCTACTTTTATCCCCGATTCAACGGGGAAAGCGTTCCGGTCTCCACTTGATCGGCGGGGTATAGCCCGATCTCGTTGAACCAGCGGTTGGGCATCGCCATATGGGCGAGCTGGCAAGACGCATTGCGCCATGAGGCCATTTTGATCCGCTTGAACTCCCCCTTGTAGCCCAGTTGCCTGAGTCGCCGGTGGAGTTTTTGCGGTTTCTTCCATAGCTTCATTTGAATGGCGCGAAGCCTGCGTCTCAACCAACCCATCAACTTCCGTAGCTCCGTCTTGCAGTTCGCGATTCTAAAATAGTTCACGAACCCGCGCAGGACGGGATTGAGGTCGCGTATCACTTTGTCGAGATTCACGGGCGTGTTTCTGCGCGTGATGGCTTTGAGCCTGGCCTTGATTCGGGCGATCTTCTTTTCCTGTATTTTCGTATAGGTCGGGAAAATCTTCACTCCCAGAAAGGCTACGCCTTCTTGTAGCTCGGTCACGTGCGTCTTTCGACGGTTGACGACGAGCTTGAGCTTTCCTTCAAGATAACTCTCAGCCACCCGAAGTGCGTTTTGCGCGCCTTTCGGGCTCCCCTTGAAAATCAGAATATCGTCCGCATAGCGTACGATCCGATGCCCACGCCCCGCCATATACTGGTCGAAATCATCCAGATAGATATTAGCGAGAAGCGGACTAATTACTCCGCCTTGCGGGCTTCCGGTTTCTGTCTGTGCGAATAGGCCATGATTCATGACTCCGCTCTCAAGAAACATTCTGATGAGCGCAAGGATACTGCCGTCAGCCACCTTGCGCCGTACCGCTTTCAAGATCAGATCGTGATCCAGCAGGTCGAAGCATTTGCTCAAGTCCATGTCCACCACATGCTCCAGCCCCTCCTCGCGCATTCGTGCGGTTGCCTCGGCAATCGCTCCATGTGCGCTTCGGTTGGGTCGGCAGCCATGGCTTCCGGAATGAAACCCTGCTTCAAAGATCGGCTCGATCGCCATCTTCAACGCCTGTTGCACCACGCGGTCGCGCACCGTCGGTATCCCAATCAAGCGGACACCTCCGTCTGGCTTTTCAATCTCCACCCGTTTCACGGGGCTGGGTCGGTAGGCCTTTGTACGCAATGCCTCAAGAAGTTCGGCGATATTTTCAGACTGGTTCAGCGCAAAGTTTTTGCAGGACTGCCCGTCTACTCCGGGAGCTCCATTGCTCGACTTCACCTTTTTGAACGCCTTTTCCAGCACCTGGGTGTGGAGCAAGCGATCATATAGACTGTACCAAACCCGCATCCTATCGTTCATCCTCTCTTCCTGTGCTTCGTTCCGTCCATCTTCCGTTTTCACGGTTTCGTTCGATTCTTCAGCGGACTTCCAAGGGCTTTTATCCGACTCAACGGCAATATGCCTTTTCAACGCCACCTACTCCGAAGGAACAGTTTGCCTCCAGCCCGCTCGTTCCCGAGTTCGCCAAGGACCACTTGCCCGTCTTTCGACGGCTTACCTCCCCAAAACCGCGTCCCGTCAACCGACGAAACTTTCAAGTAGACTTCACCCCTTCGCATCCAGTCGACGCTTTTGGCCATCGACCGTCCCCGCGAACAAGCCGCGGGTCGATCCGGTTTTGCCCTCCACACCCTCGCGGGCTTTCACAGGCCGGATCTTCATCACTACTACGGGATCATCTGCCACCCTGCACGCTTCGCCCCGCTCCTTGAACCTCTTCTTGGAGCCAAGCTATTGCGCCCACGCGCAAACCATGCAGGGCTTCCCCGGTTATTACTCCGGCTCCCTGCGAACGATTCCATCCCCAATCACAAACGCAGTCTGTCCGAGTATCGGGCTTCGCGCTATTTTGCACGCTTACCCACTGCGCCCGCCGAATCGGGTTTACAACCGCTATGTACGTTCACTTCCTATCGCTTCCTTCAGACCCTGCCGTTACCAGCAACGCCCTTGCGATTCGGATTCACTTCCCCTCGGACGGGGTGTTGCCGCCTTCTTTCAGGCGGCTGGGTTTGCCGGCTTTGCCGGGCAAACAAAAAGCCTCTCACAAGGGAGAGGCTTTCAAACAGAAATACCAGAATTTCTACTTGGCTTTCTTTGCTGTGCATTTTTCGCATGCTTGCTTATCGGTGCATTTCGTGCAGGCCGATTTATCTGCTTTCTTTGCGGTGCATGCCGAGCAAGCCGCTTTCTTGCTATCGGCCTTCTTTGCCTTGCATCCGCAACTATCGCAGGCAAGCGCTACAGAACCAGCAACCATCAGGGCAACCATTGCAATACTTAGTACTTTCCTCATAACCCATCTCCTTTTATTGGTTAATATGTATGCGGTATCCGACCCTGTAGTCTTCACCACGTTCAATATATTAACAATATAATCGTATTTGTCACGTATAACTTAGGCGCATATCGCGAGCAGCCTTCACTTCGTCGAGGCGACCAACGGGCGTAGTGGTGGGGGCCTGACGCAATTTATCCGGATCGTTCTTCGCCAGTTCGACCAGCTCTTCCATCACACTCACAAAATTATCGAGCACATCGCGGTCTTCGCTTTCGGTAGGCTCTATCATGATTGCTTCCGGCACATTGAGCGGGAAGTAGACCGTCGGTGGATGAATGCCACGATCAATCATCCCCTTGGCAAGATCGAGGGTGTGGATGCCATACTGTTCCAGAATTTTTCCGGAGAAGACAAATTCGTGCATGCAGCGCCCCTTGTCTTCCACACCAAAGAGCGGGCGCAGTTTTTCCTGGAGATAGTTGGCATTGAGCACGGCACGGTTGCTGGTTCCCAGCATGCCCTCGCGGCCCAGCATCAAAAGATAGATATAGGCCCGCGCAATGATGCCAAAGTTTCCATAGAACGGGGCGATGTAGCCGATGCTCTTGGGCTCGTCGTAGTTGAGCGCATAGATTCCGTCCTCCGCCTTGATCACGCGCGAAACCGGGAGGTATGGCCGCAACTTTTCCACCACTCCCACAGGCCCCGCTCCGGGACCGCCGCCGCCATGCGGCGTTGAAAACGACTTGTGCAGATTAAGGTGGCAGACATCGAAGCCCATATCACCCGGCTTGTAGCGACCCATGATGGCGTTGAAGTTGGCGCCATCGTAGTACATCAACCCATCCACTTCGTGGACGGCATCGCAGATTTCCTTGATGCGCGTGTTGAACACGCCCAGCGTATTCGGGCAGGTGAGCATAACCCCGGCGGTCTTTTCGTTGAGCGCCGCCTTGAACAGGTCGAAATCCATCATTCCCTTGTCGTCCGACGGGATCGTCACCACATCGTAGCCCGCCAACTGTGCGCTGGCCGGATTGGTGCCGTGCGCGGAGTCGGGAATAATGATGTGGTCCTTCTCGTTTCCGCGATCCTTGTGGTAGGCCGCCATCATCATTACACCGGTCAACTCGCCGTGCGCCCCGGCCATCGGCTGCAGCGTGAACTCGTCAAGCCCCGTGATTTCGGAAAGCAAGCGCTCCATGTTGTAGAGGATTCCAAGCGACCCCTGCGTCAGCAACCCGCCGCCATGCAACTGGGGCCACAAGGGGTGAACGCCGGTCAATTCCGGCAGGTTGGCCGCCGCCTCGCACGCCTTGGGATTGTATTTCATGG
>DAOVNC010000164.1 GCA_030630445.1 Kiritimatiellales bacterium
GACGAAACCACCCTGCAGGTGTTCAAGGACCAGCTGAACAACAAAGGTATCCTCACCACCATCCGCGCCTCGCGCGGCCTCGACATCCACGCCGCCTGCGGCCTGCTTTCCACCAAGGCCCTCGCAAAGAAATGACCCGCGAAACGCACAGGGTTCCGGACAAAGTGCGCGGCGTGCGGCTCTCCGACTATGCCCGGACGGCCTTTCCATCAATCCCATCGCGCAAAGCCGCCGCAAAAGCCATCAAGCGCGGGGAGCTGCGGATCGACGGCGCACCCGCTCAAAGTGGCGACTGGGTCAAATCCGGCCAGATGTTGGAGTGGCTAGAATCGCAACGAGCCATTCCAAAGATCTACCGCCTGCCGCTCGAAGTCGTCTTCGAAGATGACCATCTGGCCGTAGTCAACAAGCCGCCCGGCATCGAGGTGAGCGGGAATAAATTCAAGACCGTTGAAAACGCGCTGGCCGGAAACCTGACCCCTTCGACGCAACCCGACGCGCTGCGTTGGCCGCGACCGGTCCATCGGCTGGACTATGCCACCAGCGGCCTGCTACTGGTGGCCAAGACCGCCGCCGCGCAGGTGTTTCTCGGAAACCAGTTCGAGGAGCGGGAAATCCACAAACGCTACCGCGCCGTGGCGATGGGCAAACTCGAAACACCGGGACAAGTGGACGAACCCATCGGCGGAATGCCGGCGCAGAGCGAATACGCGCCCGTCGAAACCGTTCCCTCGCTCCGCAGGGGGCACTTGACGCTGGTCGACCTGTTTCCGCTCTCCGGAAGAACGCACCAGCTGCGCATCCACATGGCGGCCATCGGGCACCCCATCGTCGGCGACCAAAAATATGGACAGGCAAAAAACGTGCTAAAAGGCAAAGGGCTTTTCCTCGCGGCGGTGGAGCTGCGCTTCCCGCATCCGGCCACCCATCGGGAGCAGGTCGTCTCCATCGAAACCCCGCCCAAATTTAAGTCCCTTCTGAATCGCGAAAAAGCCCGCTGGGAAAAGTTTAACCGCCCCTGACACCCCTCAAAAAGTCACACATAAACTCACGATCGTGAGTTTATGTGTGACATGAGAAAGGGGGATCCTTCCCGGACGGGGATAGCAGCGGCTCGGCAAGGACCCTGCAGGCTACTGGATGCCGCGAGCGACCATGGCCTTCGCGATTTTACCGAGCGCTAGCGAGTAGGCGGCCGTGCGCAGGCTCACCTGGTTCGTGTTTGCATAGTCCGACACGCGCGCATACGTCTTGCGGAGCAGTTTGAAGAGTCGCTCTTCGACATCGGCCTCTTCCCAATAAAAACCTTCCCGGTTCTGCACCCACTCGTAGTAGGAAACGATCACCCCGCCGGCGTTGGCTAGAATATCCGGAACCACCGTCACCCCGCGCTCTTCAAGAATGCTGTCCGCATTGGGTGTTGTCGGTCCGTTGGCGCCTTCGACAACCAGCTTGGCCTTGATGTGCCGTGCGTTCCGCCCCCGGATCACATTTTCCATCGCGCACGGAAGAAGCACATCGCACTGGCACGATATAATGTTTTTCAACGGCGTGGAGCCGGGAAACCCCTTCACCCCGCCCTTTTTCTTGCAGTAGGTGATAAGTTCTTCGATATCGAGGCCTTCCGGGTTGTGGATATTCCCGGTCACGTCGCCCACCGCCACAATCGAGACGCCCCTTTTCCAAAGATCCAACGCAGCATGTGAACCCACATTGCCAAAACCCTGCACCGCGACGGTATAGTCTTCCATTCCCAATTCGCGCACTGCCTCAAGCATGGTGCATACTACGCCCTTGCCTGTTGCAGCCAGCCGTCCAAGCGATCCGCCAATCTCCACTGGCTTGCCCGTCACGACGCCTTTGGCCACTTCCCGATGCTTTCGATATTCGTCGTAGATCCACGCCATTTCGCGCGCGCCCGTCCCCATGTCGGGTGCGGGAATGTCGACACTCGGTCCGATATCGGAAACCAGCCTGCTGGTGTATTTCCGGACCAGGCGCTCCAGCTCGGTTTCGCTCAGTTTTTTCGGATCCACCGAAATCCCGCCTTTAGCCCCGCCAAACGGAATATTCACCAACGCCGTTTTCAAGGTCATCCACAGCGCCAGCGCCTTCACTTCATCAAGGTCGACCCGTTCGTCGAAGCGGGTTCCTCCTTTGTATGGCCCGAGAACATCGCTGTGCTGGACACGGAAGGACGAATAAACCGCCATCCGGCCATCGTCCTTCTGCAACGTACTGCGGAACATGATAATTTTGTCCGGGATCCGGAGCCGCTCCACAATCTTGTGTGTTGGATACTTTTCGGAAAACTTCAAGAGCTTTGCCGTTCCCTCAACCAACGTCATGGCATTATCGAATGCAGACAACATAATCTCGTTCCTTTCGTGTGAAGATCCATATTTACCACCCTGAAAACTATACATGCCACTTCTATACCTCGCCGGAACCCGACTCAAACAGAAATGCTAAAAAAGGTTCCTGTCCCGTTGCCGGAGAGGGTATGAACCGGGAAGCCGCAAACCATCCAAAACAGGGGATCCTATATTTTGGCGAGGCATTACTCGGCATTGATGAGCATGCCACCTACGCTTAGCGAGATCGACTGGGAGCCATCTCCTTCGTCCATCCGCTCCACGCCGATCATCATGTTTTCCCCGACAAACTGGGTTCCGGGCAGAATGTTGGCAGGTTCGGTTTTAGTGTAGACCTCTTCGATTTCAGTGCGCATGGCCAAGGCTTGTTCGGGGGTGAAGCCCTGCCATTGAAAATATTGTTCCAGCGCAATCTGGCGTTCGGATGTAAAGGCCTTGTGCATGTCCATCACGTTTTGACGCAGCTTTGTCCGCGCCGACGCAGCCTCCGGGCTTTGGGGGTTTTCCTGCATCCGATCCAGCTGTGTCCACGAGGCTTCTATCAACCCCAGCAAATGCTGGTGGTTGAGCACCTGCTCCGGAGTCATCAGAGCCATGTCCAAATTAAACAGAAACTCCGCCGAGTCGGCGAGGGCCTGGGCGGTTTGTTCATTGGTTTTCTGCAGCCTTTCAAGAATACGCTGGTGACGTTCCGGGTCTTCCTCCTGGAGCTGGCTCATGTAGCTCTTGCGGGGCCGCGCCTTTGCAGCTCTCTCCGGCTTGCTGGTCAGGCCCGCAATCTGGTCTTGCAGGGATTGGATCTGTTTTGCCTGGGATGCAATCGTATCCTGAAGTGCCCGCAACTCATCCCCGATGGAGGCCTCCGGAATTTCAGGGGCTGGTGCGGGAGCTGCTTTTTCCGTGGAGAAGGCCGCAACCGTCGGCCTTTCCGATGCGTTCCATACCAGCGAGGTGACGACCGCCGAGACGATGGCCGCGGCTAAACATAGACTCAGTGTAAGACGATTCATGAGACTCCTTTGTCTCTCTAGATCCCCATTTGACCGGGCAGGGTACCAGACAGCCCGCATTAGGCAACCCTGTCCGATCCTGAATATGTAAAATATCACATCGATCCACATTGCCGCCCAAGGCAGGAATGTATAGGTTTCCCGCTTCAAACATGAAAAAGGAATTCCCATTATGAAAAATCGATTCGCGTTTCCCGTTGTTGTTCTTGCCGCCTGCTTCTCGCTCTCTTGCACCTTTGCCGCCGTGCCGGGCACGATCACTGAAATGGAAAAATCCGGGAAGGATCCGGTCTACACCCTGCAGACGGATTCCGATATCCAGATGCGCATCACCTTCTATCGCCCGGATGTGTTCCGGATCCAGGCCGCAACCAACGGAGCCTATGCCGATCCGAAGAACGACCCGGAAAAGGCGCAGATCGTTATCGATAACGACTTCGGCAAATCCAAGGTGAAAGCCAAGGAAAAGGACGGGATCATTACTTTTAAAACCAAAGCCCTCACGCTTACGCTCAATAAAGCGACAGCCCAGTTCTCACTGGCCAATGCCGATGGGAACACCCTCTGGACGGAAACCCGCCCGCTGGAGTTTGGCGAAAAAACAATCCAAACCCTGAGCTGCGGCGTGGACGAGCAATACTTCGGCGGCGGCCAGCAGAACGGGTATTTTACCCACAAGGGAACCAAAATCGACATCCGCGCCGATGGCAACTGGAACGAAGGCGGCCACCCGAACCCGGCGCCGTTCTACATGAGCAACAAGGGATATGCCGTACTGCGCAACACCTTCGCCGTCGGTGCCTACGACTTCACCAGCAACGAGTCGATCACGCTGGAGCACAACGAAAACCGCTTCGATGCCTACTACTTCGTCGGTGCCTCCCTCAACCGCATGGTCGACCTCTACACGCAGTTTACCGGCCGTCCCAACTTCGTGACCATCTGGGCGCTGGAACTGGGCGAGGCCGATGCCTACATGACCCGCGACAAGGAAACCAAAGAGCTGGTTAAGAACGACGACGGCAGCTTTGTTGAAATCACCCCCCATGTCATCGACCGCCTCGCCAAGAAATACCGCGAGCACGATATGCCCGGTGGCTGGATTCTTCCCAACGACGGCTATGGCTGCGGATACACCAATCTTCCCGAGGTGGTGGTCGAGCTCGCCAAGCTGGGTTTCTACACGGGCCTCTGGACGGAGAGCGACCTGACTAAAACCGACTGGGAAGTTGGCACGGCGGGGACGCGCGTGCAGAAGCTCGATGTCGCTTGGACGGGCCCGGCCTACCAGCACTCGCTGGACGCCAACAAGAAGGCGTGGACCTCGCTCAACACCAACTCCGACACCCGCGGCCTCGTCTGGACCGTGCAGGGTTGGGCCGGCACGCAGCGCTATGCCGTCTGCTGGACGGGAGACCAATATGGATCGTGGGACCTCATCCGCTACCACATTCCCACCCTGATCGGCTCCGGCCTCTCCGGCCAGGCCTACGCCACCACCGACGTGGACGGCATCTTTGGCGGCAGCCCCGAAACCTACACGCGCGACCTCCAGTGGAAATGCTTTACGCCCGTGCTCTACTGCATGAACGGCTGGGCCGGAAAAATCAGCAAAAGCCCCTGGGCCTACGACGAGCCTTTCCGCTCCATCAACCGCGACTACCTCAAGCTCAAGATGCGGCTCACCCCCTACATGTACCGCTACACCCGCGAGGCCTACGACACCGGCGCACCCATCGTCCGCGGCATGCTCTGGGACTTCCCCAACGACCCGAAGACCTGGGACCGCTCCACGCAGCACCAATACCTGCTCGGCGAGTCGCTTCTCGTCGCCCCCGTCTACACCAGCATGAAGCTGAACAAGGGGTGGCGCAAGGAAGACATCTACTTGCCGGAAGGCCGCTGGATCGACTATTGGGACGGACGCACCATCGACGGCCCCTTCACCATCGACGCCTATCCCGTCACCCTCGAAAAGCTTCCGCTCTTCGTTCGCGGCGGTGCCATCATCCCGATGTATCCCGAGATGCTCTACAACAACCAGCTCCCCAAGGATCCACTTACGTACGATTGCTATCCCCACGGCGAATCGCAGTTCGAACTCTATGAAGACGACGGCCTCACCCGCCGCTACCAGCAGGGCGAATTCGCCAAGCAGCTCATCTCCATGAAAGCGCCCGAAGGCAAAGCCGGCGACATCGCCATCACCATCGGCAAAAGCGAAGGCGACTTCGACGGCAAGCTCGAAAGCCGCGTCTACGAACTGCTCGTCCGCACACCCTACAAGCCGACCTCGGTCTTGCTCGGCAGAAAGAAACTCAACGAGCTGAAAAAATACGAAGGCAGCAAACCGGGTTGGAGCTACGATGCCGCCAACCGTAGCGGCACCCTCTCCATCCGCCTACCGCGCGCCTCCACCACGGACAAGCTCAAGGTGCTCGTCAAAATCGACAAAAGCCTGGAAACGCCTGCGCCGAAACCGTACCCCGTGCCGGAAATCACGCCGGATCTCGACGCCACCGAATTCACGATCACCGCCAGCTCCGCCCAAAACAGCGCCCCGATCAACAACGCATTCGACGGCACCCCCGAAACCATCTGGCACTCC
Source organism: Kiritimatiellales bacterium (assembly GCA_030630445.1). Lineage (GTDB taxonomy): Bacteria > Verrucomicrobiota > Kiritimatiellia > Kiritimatiellales > Pontiellaceae > Pontiella. The sequence goes on from DAOVNC010000164.1 coordinate 5,994, forward strand.
AACTATGGCAAGAAGAACCCGGGCAAGCATCCCTACACCGTGGACATTGACCTCGGCGCACTTCGGGCCATCAACGGGTTCTCCTACCTCCCGCGGCAAGTGGGGTCCAACGGCCGCATCGCCGACTTCGAAATCTATGTTGGCCGCACGCTGGAAGGCCTGACGAAGCCCGTCTACACCGGAACGTTTGCCAACTCCACCAACCTTCAGTCGGTCGCCTTCCCCTCCACCTGGGGCAAGTTTGTCCGGCTTAGGATCCTGAGCGAGGCAAGCGGAAACGACTTTGCCACCGCCGCGGAATTCGAACTCAAGCAGGATCTCTCCGCACCACCGCTGGCCGACGAAATCGTCTACCTCAGCGACCTCAAGCCAACCTCCCAAAAGGGTGAGTGGAAGAAGGATCGAAGCGTCGGTGGTAAACCCATCACCGTCAACGAACAGCCCTACAAGAAAGGGATCGGCGCCAAGTCCAACTCGGAACTCGTCTACACCCTCGACGGCAGTTGGGACCGCCTCTCCGGCCACGTTGGCATGGACGACGAGGTCGGCGATGCCGGAAGCGTCATGTTCCGCGTCTACGGCGATGGCCAGCTACTCTTCGAAAGCCCGGAAATGGACGGCACCAACATTAAGCAGCTGATGGATCTCTCCATCATCGGCGTCAAGGAACTGCGCCTCGTCCTGCTCGACCTCGGCGACGGGACCGAAAACGACCATGGCGACTGGGTCGACGCCAAGCTCGTCAAGAAAGGGAGCGAGCAATAATTGCGGGGCCGTCCCCGACCGGGTGACGGCGGCGTGTGTTCCATGTAGGCCGGTCCCCCGACCGGGCGGTCGGTAGATCGGTGCGGATCCGGCGGTGCGAATGCGCGGTGCGTACGCACGCCGGGTGAGGCACCCGGCCTACAGGTGGGAAAACCACCAAACACACGAAAATGTAGGCCCGGTCCCCTGACCTATCTAGTATACGTATCTCCCATGCGACTGACTCAGAAGGAGAAAACCAGCATACTGGAACCACGCCTCGGCAAAGGATTCTCGGCTGCCGGCACCGCTTCCCGCGCTTCGCTCTGGGTAAGCGGTTCTACACCATTGGGCCGCTGGTTTATGTGTAGAGAACGTTTACCCGAACAAGGTGAGGGAAACGTTGCCCGCCATGCGAGGGGTTAACCTTCATATTTTCCCCGAGGGTCGAAGATTGCGTATATATAGATAGGTCCCCTTGACCGGGCGGGCGGTGGATCGGTGCGGATTCGGGGTGCGAATGCACGGGTTTAGGCTAGAAGCTGGAACCAACGCCGATCATGCCTAAGACATCGACGTCATAACCACCGGAACCGTCCATGAGTATCGCATCATCCAGCTGTGCGATATAGGTTGCCGAAGCATATACGCTCCAAGCTTCGTTCAGTGCATAGTCAATTCCTACAGAGATGGTGCCGTCATTCCAGCCAGAACCGTTGCTGGTGCCATCAACCCAGCGGGCGTCCGCTGCAATTGAACCACTAAAACCTTCCGTGAAATCAATTCCGTATTCCACGCCGAACTCTACCGTAGTAACGCCTCCGAGGATATCGCCGGAAACACCGCGGTA
>DAOVNC010000207.1 GCA_030630445.1 Kiritimatiellales bacterium
GTGGATATGCTCTTCCGCCAAGAGATGAAGCGCTTGCTTCAGGGTATCGGAAAGGTGCAGGGAAAAGACGCCTTCGAGCATCAGGTTCCCGACGGTAAGTTCCGGTGCCGGGCCGAAAATGCGGTCGGTGAATTTCACGTACCAAGCGGCGGCTTGCACTTGGATGATGTAGGCCAGCGCAATGATCAACGCAATGTCGGCACCCTCCTTTCCAAAGGCGGTCATGGCAATGGCGAGCGCAATCGAAAGGTTGCGCATGACCGTTCCGTAGACCAGCGCAATGCCGTCGCCCCGGTTGAAAAAGTATTTTCCGACGAGGGTGCTGATCAGGAAGTTCAGGCCATAGAGCGCCAGCAAGGGGCCGATCAGGACAAGTAGCTGTCCGGGGTTGGAGGCAATGGACTGCGCCTTCAGGGCCATGGCCACAAAAACAATACCCAGAACCCCGAGGGTTGAGATCGGCGGGAAAACGGGCTTCAGATCTTTTTGGTAGTGCGCCATGCCATAACGGGCAATCAAAAACCGTTGCGTCAGGTTTCCGAGCACCAGTGGAAGCACCACCACGACCATGATCTGCTTGAAGATCTTGGCCATCGGAATCTCAATGACCGTTCCCATCAGTCCCTTGATGTAGAGGGGAGTCAGGATCGAACCAATCAGCAGCCCGAAGACCGTCATTTTTACCGCCGCCGCCATGTTTCCATTCGCCATTCCCGTCCAGGAAATCGTCATGCCGGAGGTGGGCAATAGACTGGCCAGCAATAGACCCAGCGCGATGTAGGGTGAGTCGGGAAAGGCCAGTTTTCCCAGTAGGAATGCGAAAAGCGGGATGATGGTAAAGTTCAGCAGCTGAGTCACCACCTGGACTTTCCCATCGCCGCCTTCAATCACCTTCTTTAGCTGAAGGTTTACCATCATGGGGTAGACCATCAGAAAGGTGAGCGGAACAATCCATTGCTTCAACGGCGAGGGATCCCATGCCAGACCCGCGCCGAACCCGGCGATCATGATAATCGGAATGGCCACAATCAGCCGCTTTTGGATTTGCTGGAGTAGTTTTAACATGGGCTGCTTTTATTCCGAGAGTGCCAAGATAGGAGTCAGTAGCGTTTTCATTAGTTGGGCGGTTTCGGTGTTTTCATACTGCTGAACAAAGGGGACGCCCCCGTCGCAGGCGGCCACGATGGTGGGGTCGATGGGCAGCGCACCTAGGAAAGGGACATCAAAATCGGCCGCCATTTTTCGGCCGCTACCCGTGCGGAAGATCTCGGTGGTTTCGCCGCATTGGGGGCAGGAAAAACCGCTCATGTTTTCCAGGATTCCCAGCACGGGAACCTCCAGCTTTTTGCAGAAGGTGAGCGATTTGCGGACATCCACCGCCGCCACCCGTTGCGGTGTGGTAACGATCACCGCGCCGTCGGGGTTCTCGATGAGCTGGCAGATCGAAAGCGGCTCGTCGCCCGTTCCGGGAGGGCAGTCGACAATGAGATAGTCCAGCTCGCCCCACTCGACATCGCCGAGGAATTGCTTTATCACGCCCATCTTCATCGGTCCGCGCCAGATCAGCGCATCGTCCTCATTCTGCAGAACAAACCCAATCGACATCACCTTCAAATCTCCGGCATAGACGGGTTCGATCGAGTTTTCGTTTTGGATCAGCGGCATCTGGTAGAGACCCAGCATGGTTGGAACGCTCGGCCCGTGAATGTCGATGTCCAACAGCCCCACCTTTTTGCCCGCTTCGGCCAGCGAGACGGCCATGTTTACGGCGATGGTGCTTTTGCCGACGCCGCCTTTTCCCGACAGCACGAAAACCTTGTGCTTGATCCGGCCCATTCGGGCATTGATTTTTTCTTGGTCGTCATCGGTGGCGGCTGGGTTTTTTGAAGGGTAGCTAGACATGGTTTTTCTCCGGAGTGTGGGGTTTAAAAAGGTGTTTTAGTTTTTCGCTTAGCGATTGTTTGGTGGGTTGTGTTTTATAGGCAACCATGGCTTTTTTTATGACATTAGCGGCCAGCAGCGCGCAGTGCCGGTGATCTTCCGGAACGGGGCCGACGGCTGATAGAACCGTTTGCTGCGTCAATTCCTCCGCCTCTTGCGGGAGCATGCCTTCGGTTAGTTTGGCGGCGATGCTGCAACAACGCACAGAGTGTCCGCATCCGTTGGACATAAACGTGGCCTTGCGGATTTTTCCGCCATCGATCCGGAGCCAGACCTCCACGGTGTCGCCGCAGGGGCCGGTGATTTTGGCGTGGGTCGAGGCGTCCCGCATGGGGCCAAAGTTTTTTGGACGGGCGTCGATCGCAGCCATTAAATCGTCGAACATATCGCCTCCCAGATTTTCTTGGTTTCCTGCGCCGCCGGGCCGTCGGATTCTTCGATAATGGTTTGCGCATGGATCTGGGCGGCGGTCACCGCTTGGTCGTATGGAATGCGGCCTATGGGGACGGCTCCGGATTTCTCCGCCTTTGCTTCTATGCGGGCGGACATCTCCGGGTTGATGTCCCACTTGTTGATGCAAATCATCGACGGAAGTCCAAAATGCTTGGCAAGCTGTAACACGCGATTCAAGTCGTGCTCGCCGGAAAGGGTCGGTTCGGTGACCACCAGTACGGCATCCGCCCCGGTGATCGACGCGATGACTGGACAGCCAATGCCGGGCGGCCCGTCGACTAGCAAATATTCGTCGTTTTGTTTTTCGGCGATTTTTCGGGCTTCCTGTTTAACAAGACTCACGAGTTTGCCGGAGTTTTCGGCGCCGGTGTGCATGCGGGCATGAACCATCGGGCCAAAGCGCGTGGTCGAGGAATACCATTCGCCGCACTCCTGTTCCGGAAAATCGATTGCCTTCGCCGGACAGAACTCCACGCACACCCCGCAGCCCTCGCAGGAGAGGGGATCGACGCTGAACACGCCCGCTTCATTTTGAATGGCACCAAATCGGCAGACTTCCTCGCACAGTCCGCAGCCGGTGCCGCCCTTTCCACTAATTATAACGAGTTCTTTCATGGCCATTCTACTTTCCGGTTATCCACGGAGTTACCACCAGCAACAGATAGAAAATCAGTCCCAGGATCGCAAAAGTTCCCGCCGTCCAGATTAGTTTTTCCCGCCGCGGCACGGGATCGGGATCATCCGTTTTCCCCCAGGAAATGCGTCCCCACCATCGCTCGTAGAAATAGTACATGACCATGCGGGTGGAGTGGTGGTAGATGACGATCAACGAGGCGGCCAGCGTGGCTTTGGCCTTGCTTTCCGGAAGCAGCAGGATGATGAAATAGGCTCCCGTCCAGGTCCAAACAATACCGATCAGCCTCCAGAGCAGGGATTTGACCAATGTGCGACGGCTGGTTTCGCTAGGCTTATGCTTCACGGGCAATCTCCGTTATGTCTTTTACCAGCGCCACCAGCTTCGCCCGCATTTCGGGCAGGACGGCGGTGAGGGTTTTGCCCCGGGAATAGGCCTCCGCCACGCGGCGGTCCTCCGGGATCTGGAGCAGCAAAGAAATTCCTTCTTCGCGGCAGTAGTGTGCGATCCGGTTTTCTTTTGCGATGGAGCGGTTGACGACAACGCCAAATGGAATATTCAATTCCCGCACGGTATCGACCGCCAGCTTCAAATCATGCAGTCCGAACGGGGTGGGTTCCGTCACCAGCAGGGCGGCATCGCATCCTTTGACCGCCGTGATGAACGGACACGAGGTGCCCGGCGGACAGTCGAGAATCGTTAAGCCATCCGTGCGCTCGTGCTGCTTCACCGCCCGGATAATCGGTGGCGACATCGCCTGCCCGACATCCATCCGCCCCGAGACAAATTCGATCTCGCCATGTGCGCCGATCACGATCGTTCCAATCTCCTTCCGGACTTCGGTAATGGCACCGGTCGGGCAGATCCGGGCACATCCGCCGCAGCTGTGGCAGAGCTCCGGGAAAACCATGGTTTTGCTTCCCAGTGAAATGATGGCGCTGAACTGGCAGACGCGCCCGCATTCGCCGCAACCGGTGCATTTTTCCGCGTCAACCGTCGGAACAAGGCTGTAGACCTTTTCCTTTCGCTGGATTTTCGGCTGGATGAAAAAGTGGCTGTTGGGTTCCTCGACATCGCAGTCGAGCAGGCGAACCGGGCAGGACACCGAAAAGGCCAGTGCCGCGGAAATCGTGGTTTTTCCCGTTCCGCCCTTGCCGGAAGCAATCGCTATTTTCATGGCGTCCCTCCGGCGTGGTATTGAACGACCCAGCTGCCAACCGGCTTCCCGAGATCCCTTCCAATGACGGGGCATTTCACCTGCGTCAGGAAAAATATCGGGCGGTCGGACTCGCTCAGGGTTTCATAATTGGCCTGCCCTTTGGCAATGATTAATTCCGTCTCGAAAAAACGGTTTTTGAAATCAGGAGAGCAGAGGGGGAGAAGGGTGCCCGGCGCGTCGCTTCCGTTGTCAATCAGCTCGGCCATCTCGTCCAGCCCTGCGGCCACGGCATCGGCCATCGTGGCATCGTTGATGATCGGCGCGCCCTTTACGGCATAGACCACCTTGGCCTGCGGCATCTGCTCGATCAGCAGCCGGTCGAATACGGTCTCCCCGGCGTTATCGCCAAGGAACAGGATCGAGCGGGCATTCTTGACGGCGGTGCGGAGCTGTTCGACCGCGTCGTTGTCCAGTATGTGGAGCCGCGTATCATCCAGAAAGGTGGAGAGATTCATCCGGTCCCATTTGGAGGTGAGCGCAAAATCCATGATGTTCCCGGCGATGGAAAAGCGCAGCGCCATTTTAAACGGATCGTCGGCGCCGTTGATCACCGGTCGCGCCGATTCCGCCAGCCGCAACGCCACGGCGGTCGATTCTGCCTTGATCGTCGCATACGGGTCGGTTGCGCCAGTCTCCTCGCGGATGATTCGATGGATCGTCCGGGCCATCTCCGGCGGCGATAGGTTCATTTCGAATTCGGAAGATGCCTCCAGCACGCGCCGCAGCGCGCGATGCATCAGCTCTTCGTCATCCGTAACCTGCCGCAGGGCATCGTACGCCTGACGAACAAAACAGGGGATACATTCAAGGTAGGTTTGCATGGTTTTTGCCTTAATGAAGAGTTAAGAATTCAGAATGCAGAATGGTGGAACTCAGGCGGCATTGGCCTTTTAAACGGTGCTGTCATTCTTCATTCTTAAATCTGCATTCTTAATTTCTACATCCAATGCGCTTCCGCATTGGCGGTCTCGGCGGCGGTAAGTTCGCCGGCCTTGAATTGGGCATAGGCTTCCTCGATGGTCTCGGCCTTGCAGTGATAGACCTTAATGTTGGCGGCCGTCAGGGTTTGGAACGCCTTGGGGCCGCAGTGGCCGGTGATGAGGCAATCGACCCCTTGTTTGCAGATGAGCAATGCGGCCTGAATTCCCGCCCCTTGCGCGGCATTCAGGTTTTGTTCATTGTTAACGCTTTTCAATGTGCCGTTTTCATCATCATAGATTAAAAATCCGGGGGCGCGGCCAAAGCGCGGATCGAGCGGCGCGCTCAACGAGTCTCCTGTGGCGGTAAATACAATTTTCATGGTGTGAATCACTCCTTTTAGTCGTTATTGAACCGTGCTGTTGGCACTATTTTCTTCCGAAAATTATGCTACGCGGCTTTGCAAATTATCACCCGCTTTGCGGGTGGCTCCTGGCAAGTTAAATGTTTTCAAACCACCCCGGAGCTCCGGGGTGGTTCCATAATTTATTTTCCTTCGAGCGCAGCGAGTCGTTTTTCGAGGCTAGCCAATGCGCTTTGCGGGCCGAAGCCTTGCTGCCTGTCGCGCCCCATTCCACGGCCCATGCCGCACCTCATGCCGCGGCCAGCGCCGCGTCCGCCCATTCCTTCGGGGGCGTTCGTATTGCATAATCCCGCTGCACGCCCGGTCATGGGGCCTGCTCCGCTGGGGCCTGTTTGATCTCTTCCTGGCATTTTATGCCTCCTTTTCCTCGTCCGGCATTTCGGGTTCGGGGTTTCTCTTTGCCGAGCAGCATCTTTGCCGCTTGCGGCCTTGTCCCCGTCCGCGGCAGGGTTTGCCGGATCTCCGGCTGCGGATCTGGATGGTTCCGCCCTCCATCCGAATGGCTTTGCCTTGCACCAGCGCCTCGGCGATTTTCTGGCGGGCCGAAGCGAGGATCCTCCCGACCGTCGGACGGGAAATCTTCATTTGTTCAGCAACCTGCTCCTGGTAGAGTCCTTCGGAGTCGGCCAACCGTATCGCTTCGATTTCATCGAAGGTCAGAACCACCTCCTCAAGATCCCGCATGGGGATCCCGGTGGGCTTGAACCAAGTCGCTTGGGGCGGCTCTTCAATTTCTCTCGGGGTTATCGGTCTCGGCATAAGAGGTCTCCATCTGCCACGAAATGAACATATGCTCATAATGAGGTCAAGGGTTATTCGTTGAAAATGAGGTCTGGTTTCTGGTTTGACGACGATCAAGGCACGAAATACCCGTGTTATTGCTATATCATTAGTGATATAAAGAGAGGCTTATTTGGGCATTTATGGGGTAAAATCTATCATTAATGATATAAAAA
>DAOVNC010000102.1 GCA_030630445.1 Kiritimatiellales bacterium
ACGAGGCGCGGCATGCGGATGCCGTTCCAGTCGAAGGAGCTGTTGGAGATCGCTTCAAGGAAATCGCCATTGGCAAAGGTGTCGGTCCAGTGACGCTGCCCCTGGAAACCGGAAACAATCGCGTTGTGGCCACGGGCTTCCTCCTTGAACCCCATTTCGTCGAGCCGGTCGCTGCCATACATCAGGTCGCGGGTAATCAGGGCCATCTTGACGGACATCTCCCATTCCTTGTCCAGGTCCTCGCGAGGACGCACCTTGCTGGGTTTGTTGGGATCCTGCCCCTCCTTGCAGTTTTCCTTTGCCCATGCGAGGGCTTTTTCGTACTCGTCCGGGTCGTAGATGCCATCGCGCATGCGCCGGGTGAATTCGGTCAGGTCAACGGCCTCCACGCGCATGCCGAGGTATTCCTCGAAAAAGTTTTGGTCGACGATCGAACCGGCGATGCCCATGGAGCAACCGCCCATGGAGAGGTAGGATTTTCCGCGCATCATCGCAACGGCCAAGCCGGCCTTAACGAAGCGTAGTACCTTTTCGCGCACGTCGGCGGGGACGGTGGCGTCGCCCGCATCCTGCACGTCGCGGCCATAGATTCCAAAGGCGGGAAGCCCCTTTTGGTTGTGGCCCGCCAACACGGCGGCGAGATAGACGGCACCCGGGCGTTCGGTGCCGTTAAAGCCCCAGACAGCCTTTGGGCGCAGCGGGTCCATGTCCATCGTTTCGGAGCCGTAGCACCAGCACGGGGTCACGGTGAGGGAGACGCCGACGTTTTCGCGGTCGAACTTATCCGCACAGGCGGCCGATTCCGCAACACCGCCGATACAGGTGTCGGCAATCACGCATTCGACCGGGTCGCCATTGGGATACTTTAGGTTTTCGCTAATCAGTTTGGCGGCATTCCTGGCCATGTCCATCACCTGGTCTTCGAGCGATTCGCGCACGCCGCCGTAGCGTCCATCGATGGTTGGGCGGATGCCGACCTTCGGCAATGTGGTGATCCAAGTGCGGTCTGTTGTATTTAAAGTTGCCATTGCTATCTCCTTTTTCGATTAGTCCAGCAGTAGACCACGGGCAACGCAGGCTTGTCGGTCAGAATTTCGACTGGTATATTCTACACATGCTGAAGGAAATCATTACCTATGGTCGGTTTCGGTGCCGGGAGCTTAGTCCGCACAAGAACCGCGGGCTGGAGATCACCTACGTGGCCAAAGGCAATCTGGAGTGGATGGTCGAGGGTCGGGCGGAACAGGTTCCGGCGGGGTCGGTTTTTTTCACCCTCCCCTGGCAGGTGCACGGCAGCACCGAACCGCGCGAGCCCAACAACACCATCTACCACGTCCTCTTCCACCTCGCCAAAGACTACGCCACCCCGCAGCGGCAATTCACCTTTAAGGAGCACTTTGGCTTCACTCCGCAAGAGACGCGGCAGATCAGCCGCACCCTCTGCTTCGCCGGGCGCCACTGCCACCGCGCCACCCCGGCCATGCGCTGGCTCATGCCCAACCTCATTAACGAACTCCAAGGCAACCATGCGCTCTCCGAAGCGCATGCGCTAAGCTACCTGCGCGCCGCCATCGTCGAGCTCGCGCGCATCGTCTCCGGCGACGCGGTCGACCGCGACACCCATACACCAAGCGAACACCACGCACAAAAGCTGCTTAAACTGCTCGCCGACTCCTGCGGCCAGCAGTGGACGCTCCAAGCGATGGCGGAGCAGTGCGGCATCCAGCGCACCCAGCTGAGCACCATCGTCCAGAAACTGACCGGCTGTACACCGATGGAATATGTCGGCCGCTTGCGCATCGAACGCGCCAAAACCCTCCTGCGCGAATCCGACATGAAGGTCATCGACATCGCCTTTGAATGCGGATTCGGCAGCAGCCAATATTTTGCAAACCTCTTCCGCCGCACCGTCGGCGCGACGCCATCCAACTATCGAAAGCAAAGCCGCGGCCGCGATGGCAGGAAGCTGGAAGAGCGGAAAAACATTCGGTTCCGCAGCGAAGCGGAGGAGCGCAGCCGGATTGAGAAGTTCAGTTCCGACCGGTGAATTCCAATGGTTGGAACATGGAAAAGCCGCCCGCGAAGATTCGGGGCGGCTTTGCGTGTGAATTGAAACACCTAGTCCGAGGTGACCTTGTAGAACAATTCAGCCTGGGCGGTGGCAGAGGTAACGGACATTCCACCGCCGTCCCCGACTACGGTGTCATAAACATTCCAGTTTGGAATGATCAGGTTGCCGTTGGTTTGCACATCGTAGGATTGTCCCAAGGTTGTATCCCACGAGATGATCATGCCGCCACCCGCAATGGGGCCGGTAATCACAATTGTGCCAATGGGATACGAGGTCGAAGCCGAAAGAACATCCCCGGAAACCTGGAAGTAGTCCGAGAAGGTGGCGGCAGTAAGCCCGCTTTCACCGTCGCGGCGCAGCGTACCCGCGTCCCAAAGGGCAATGAAGTCAGCCTCAACCCTGCCGGTCCACGTGAATGTGGAAGCATCGTCCGTGACGTCGATGAAGCTCGAGTTAACCGCACTTACTGCACCGGTAACCACCAGATCGCCACCGGCCACCGTGATGGTTCCTGCTCCAGTACCCGCACCGCCTAGCGTCAGGTCAGCCGCTGTCAGCGTTCCAGCCGGAAGGGTCAGGCGACCGATGGCATTGCTGCCGGTTCCGATGACAACATCGTTCGTTGCAGGTGAGGTTATCCCCACCAGCACGGTTCCATCGGAACCATCGCCCGTGGCAATTTGCAGAATAGTAGGCGACGCCATGCCGTTGGTGACCGCAAACAGACCCAGCGATCCGTTGGCAGTGGCCACATAAAGATTACCCAGCAGGGTTCCGTTCGATGCAATGATGCTTCCGTCGGTATTGACGCCCTGGGCAACCTGGGTGCTCCCTGTCCCCGTCTTGTTCAAGGTGGCAGCAGTGATTCTACCTACGGCATTGCTTTCCAACCCGGCCGAGTTCAGGTACTGACCTGCCGTCAGGGTTCCGCCGACCGTAAGCGTGCCGACCGAATTGAGCGCGCGCGCCACCCTTACGGTACCGTTCGAAGCATTCTCAAGAACAGTAACGGTTCCGGTGGGAGCACTGACCCCGCTGTTCTGGCAAATCGAGAGGATACTCCCACCAGACAGGCTCTTGAGCAGAACCGTTGCATCGGAGCCATTGCCACTCGTGCCTACTTCCATGCCGGCAGCGGCGGTCACAAGCAGGTTTCCTGCGGTGTAGGTGAGCGAACCCACGGATTGATCGCCCCGCCCTACATTGATGGTCCCCGCAACATGGTCGCCGGTGACCAGGTCGGCAAGATCCAGCGATGCCGAAGAGCCATCCCCCGAAGCGATGTCTATGGTGTTCGTGAGGATTACGGAAGCGCTGCCCGAAAGAGCCAGCGAACCGGTTGTACCCGTTCCACCTGCCAACATGAGTCCGAGAATCGTGTGGCTGCCGGCGGTGAGCTCCAGCGGCGAGTTGACCGTAACGGAGCCGATGGTTTCATGCAGGCTAAACAGGCCCTTGAGGGAGGCGCCTGTGCCCTCGCCGACGCCAAAGTCGCCGATCGGGCCGCTGACGGAGAAATCGGATGCGGTGAGATTCTGCGAAGAGCCCGCACCGGTTCCGACAAACAGTCCGTTGGTGGAAGCCAGCACCATGGCGCTGCCTAGCGTTACGGTAGCCGTTGAATCCTGGCCGGTGGCAATGTTTACCGTATCGCCAACCGTCACGGTGCCGCTACCCATATCGAGCGTACCCACGGAATCCTGCCCCGAGGCGATGGAGAGAACGGCGGAAGCCACCGAACCATTACTAGCGGTCAACCGCCCGTATGCATTGGAGCTGCTACCGATGGTCAGGTCGCTGTTTCCGGACAAGGTGAACGAAGCCGCATCCACGGTTCCGGATGCGCTGGTTGCGCCGCCGATCATGGTGGCGTTGTCGAAGCTGAGCGAGCCGGTTCCCATATCGAGTGTTCCGACGGAACCGCTACCCGTGCCGACATCAAGGCTGTTGCCCGTGATCGCACCCGATCCGGCAACCAGGCTTCCGGAAGCGTTATCGGCAGCACCGACTTGCGTGTTATCGGCATCCGTGCCCGCCGTGTAGGTTGTCAGATCCAGCGACCCAGACGCACCTGTGGCAACACCAACCTGAGTGCCTTTAACCACGATAAGCGAACCATTCACAACGGAACCGCTTTCGCTGTCGACATCTCCCACCTTGATAATGAGCGCGTTTCCAGTGCCGCCGGAAAGGTTGGCGGTCAATCCGGCGTTTACTGTGGCAACCTTTGCCGCGGTCGGAACGCCATTATCCCAGTTTAGTGAGTTGGCCCAGGTGCCGTCTCCCGATCCGTTGGTAAAATCAGTGCTTTCCTGAGGCGGCAAGAGGGAAACCTTATCGAAGGTCACCAGGAAATGGTCTGCGAAAGCACCGCTGCTGCTTCCATTGTGACGTAGCGTGCCATCGTTCCACAGGGCAATAAAATCGGCCTCGGACTTGCCGATCCAGGTCCACGACGCACTGGTGTTGTCCGTCGCGAAATCGATGTAGCGGTCTGGCTGGGCGATGACGGCCACATTGTCGAAAACATGGGTCACAAACTGACCGGCGTCGCTGATGGTTACGACAATGTTGGTGTCGTTGGCTGTGGTGGCATAATCCAGGTTGTTGATCGTCAGGCTGCCGGTACCGCTGATATTGAAGAAGGTGTTCGCTTCGTCGATGATCCTTGCGGCACCATCGACAACCCCTATGACGGCTGTGCCGCCGGAAACATTGAAGGTGGAGACGTTTACCCCGTTGTTGTAGTTGAAGAGCTTGTCGGAATCGAAGGTACCCCCGCTTACATCAACGGTGAATCCGCCCGGAGTTGTGCCCATACCGATAAGACCGAGCACGTGGACGGTGCCACCGGAAACCTTGAACGTGGATCCGCCATGCCAGCGCCATGTGGAACCGGAACGCGTGTAGGTTCCGCCCGACTGGATATCAAAAATTGACCCGCCAAGCACTTCGTTTTGACCGTAGCCGGTTGAGGCATCGGCGATAGACCCGCCGCTTCCCACAACAATATCCCAGCCACTGATATCCACATCGGCGGTCCGGGTGGCAGCAATGCCGATGGTTCCCTGATTTCCGAGGATCGGCATGCCGTTGTCCCAGTTGTTGGTTACGGAAATATCCCCGCTTGCCGTGATGAACGTAGTTGCTGCTTGCGATGCGACCGCGCCCATGGCGAGGATTGCTGCGACTAACAATAGTTTTCTTCATTTTCCACTCCCTTTTAGTATGTAAACTTCCACATTTTACGCACATGCTAGATCCCCCTGCATGATGCCTGACAAATGAAACAGTGTGGCTTAAACCCCGCACAGCGTCTATACACTTTCATCTAAAAATCTATACATAATTTGTACCATCCGACCCCGCAGCGCCAGTTAACCTGAGGAATTGACACGAATGGCACTTTATTTCGATCCGTGAAAAAGGCATTCCACCCCTGCATCCGCATCCGGCGGCTCGCAGGACTCCATCCGCACCAGAGCGCATCCGGATCAAGAAGTTCAGCGCTGGCTGATATGCACGCATCCGACGCAATAAAAAGCGGGGCATGTTTGTCTTTATTAAACGCGCGCATATTGGGAACATCGCCACCGACACATGAAAAATAGATTTACATCCAGAAAGGGCATGACGCTCATTGAAGTAATGATCGCCCTGGTCATCATTACCGTCGGCGTCTCTTCGATGATGGTGGCGATGTCGCGCTGCCTTGCGGTGGTGCGCACAGCGCGCAACCGCGAGGTTTCCCGCGGCCTGTTGCGCAGAGTGGATATCGAAAACCCCATCGACCGGAATACCATCGCGGAAACCACGGAATCCGGCGACTTCGAGGATGTGGATGGATATACATGGAGCCGGAACATCCTGCTGGTCGACGAAGAGGAGCGCCCGGGACTGTTTATCGTGATCTCGCGCGTCCAGTGGTCGGAACGCGGCCGCGACACGTTCGAGGAGATCACCACCTACAACTATGCGCCGGAGTCGGAAAGCGTTACGAGGGAGCTTTGAAAGCTGAAACTTGAAAACAACCATCTGAAAACGGACAGGCGTTGCGGCTTCACCCTGCTGGAGTTGATCGTGGCGATGGTCATTCTGGTGATCGCCATGTCGATTGTGTTCCAGGCCTTCAGCGGAACGCTTCGCGGGTGGCGGCGAGGAACGGAGGTGCTCGACGGGATCAAGCACGGTGATTTTGCCATGCACCAACTGGCGGTTGCGCTGAATTCCACGGTCTATTTCTACAACCCTCGAAACAGCTATGCGTTCACCTTCGAAAAAGGGACGCACAGTGGATTGCCCGCCGATACCATTACGTTCGTGACCGCCAGTAGCGCCTTCATGCCGCAGGGGTCGCCGCTCCAGCACGGACCGCACCGAATCAAAATCTATATCGACAACGACGACAACGGCGATCCGGCCCTCTTTGCCATGGCCGTTCCCGCCCTCGCAGACATCGAGGATTTTGAAAGCGAATACGACATGGAACCGCATCTGGTATCGCGCTCCATCCAAGGATTGGAAATCATGGTCTACAACGAGGAGACCGAAGACTGGACCGTGGAATGGAAAAAGAAGAACTCCGTTCCGGAGCGGGTGAAGGTGATGGTCTATGTTCCCTCGGAAGACGATGACGAGGAGCCGATCGTTTTCACGCGCGTGGTTGACATTCCAGTGGCCCTATCGGTCAAAAACAAGCTGTCAGGCCCTACCAACATGAAGCAGGATACGACAACCACCGCAAGCCGCCCCCCCAGCAGCGGCGGAGCAACCATCAACGTTGGCGGAACCCCTCCAATAAAGTAGAAGCATGAAGGAATCCCGAAAAAACAAAAATCGATCCAAGGACGGCGCGGCCTTGCTGGTGGCGCTGTGGGTGCTGATTATCCTCTCGCTGATCGTGGGTTCGTTTGCGTTCGAAGTCCAGCTGGAGACGATGCTCGTGTCGCATAAGAAAAAGCTATTCCATGCGGAAATGATGGCGCGCTCCGGCATCGAATATGCCCGGGCCATCCTCGACAAGCAGTCCGAGGCCAAGCAGCTCGAAATCGAAGAAATGGCCGAGGATAAGGACGGGTTCATGAAGGCGGCTCTCTATATCAAGCGCGGTCTCTCCACCACCTCGGAGATCGAACTCGGCGAAGGAACATTCAGCGTCACGCTGGAATCGGCCGAGGCCGGGCGCAACGTCAACCTGCTCACCCGCCAGGAATGGCTCGGCATCCTCGAAATGGCCAACGTGCCCTCCACAGAGTGGGATACCATGATCGACTGCCTGGAAGATTGGATCGACGAGGGGGATCTCCATAAGCTCAACGGCGCGGAGTCCGACGACCCGTTCTACCAAGACGCCGGCTATCCGGTGAAGGATGGCCCGCTCGACAGCGTCGATGAGCTCTTGCTCGTTAAAGGATGGGGCCCCGACATTCTATACGGAAAAGAAGCCGACGAAGAAAGTGACGCCATTTTCGGGATCGCCGAGATTCTGACGGTGTGGGGCGATGGCAAGGTGAACCTTAATACGGCGGGTACCGATGTCCTGCTCAGCTTTGCCGAATACGAAGACTGGGAACTTGAAGGCGTATTTGAAGCGCGCATGGGATCCGATGGCGAAGGCGACACCCTCGACGATGGAATCAAGAATCTGGGCGCGGTAAGTGCCGATGCCAACAAATTTAAATTGCAAAGTAATTTTGTGAAGGTAACGTCCGTAGGTGATGTTTTTGGCAAGCAATATCAAATTGCGTGTATCTTCCTTGTGGAGGGAAACAAGGCCATCACGGTCTACTGGGAAGAAGGTCAGGTTAAACAAGATGCGAATGCGCGATAAAATCATTACAGCGGTCTGCCGCACGGTCGATGGCATCGAATGGACCACCGTCAAGGTGGGGCAGGATGGAGTCGAACCGGTACGGCAAGAGTCCATTCCCATGGCATTCTCCGGCGAAACCGCGGAAGAACTCATGGCCTCCATTGAGCTACCTGAAGAGGTGGTCGAAAACATCAAGGGCGACATCAGCGTACCGCTCCGCACCGCTGACATGCTCATGCGGGTCATGGAACTGCCGGCCACGCAAGCGGATGAAATCGCGGATATGGCCGCACTCCAGATTGACAAGATCGCCCCCTTCCCCACCGATCAGCTCGCCTTTTCCCACGAGGTGCTTCAGCAGTCCGAAGACACCTCGCTGGTGCTGATGGCCACGGCCAAGCGCAGTTGCATCGACAGCCTTGGCGATACATTCAAGGAAAAAGGAATTCACATCCATAGCATCGATTCCCGCGACCTTGGCTGGATGCAATTGCTGAACGATGCCGGCCATATTTCCAAGGAAGGGTGCGAAATCATCATCATCAACGATGGAATTGAATTTTCGCTGATCGTCGCCAGCGATGGGGTCCCCCTTGCCTTCCGCATGCTGCATGCACCGACCAGCGACACCCATGGACTGGACGAAATCGTATACGAAATAGGCTATACGCTCACCACCCTCGACACCGAATATGACCTGAAGTCCCCCTCGGCCATTCAATACTGGAGCCAAGATGGCCTCTCGGCCAGCCTGCGAGCCCAGTTGTCGGAAAAGAGCGGATTGCGCGTCCACGAGCATTCCCTGGGCGAACTTCCCCCGCTATCCGAGGGCATTGTCCGGCGCGCATTGGCTGACCGTAGCCGGATCGAACTGATCCCCCGCGAATGGATCGAACACGAGAAAAACAAACAGTTGCGAAAAAAGACCATCCTGGCCAGCTCTGTGGTAATGGGTGCCTGGCTGACGGCTTTGCTGATCTTCTCCACCATCTACAAGGTTCGCGACTTTCAGCTTTCGTCGGTCAAGGAACGGGCCGACAACATTAAGCCCGAAGCCGACAAGGCCCTCGAAAACCGGCGAAAACTCAAGGCGCTCAAAGTCTACACCAACCGCTCCCGCTCCGCCCTCGAATGCTTGCGGGAAATCACCCGCCTCCTCCCCATCGGCGACATTGAATTTGTTTCATACAACTACGACAAAAGCAAAGGCGTCTCGATTCGCGGCACCGCCGGAAACGACAAGCAGGTGGACGACTATTTCGTTGCGCTGGCAAACTCGCCGCTGTTCGAGCGGCTGAAGGACCAGTCCATGAGCACCAAGACCACCAAGGGCGTCCGCCGCACCGTCTTCTCGGCTACCCTGGCCCTGCCCTCCGAGGAGGATGGAAAATGAAGATTTCAAAACGTGAAATGACACTCGGGGTTCTGACGCTGACCGCAGTGCTGGCCGGCACCACCTGGTATATCGTCGACAGCAAAGTCGAGGAATGGAAAGGAAAAGCCTC
>DAOVNC010000258.1 GCA_030630445.1 Kiritimatiellales bacterium
GAACAGAGCTGAAGCAGGCCCTGAACGACATGGGCTTTGCCGCGATGACCGAATCGTGCGGCTCGACCAGCACGCTGATCGGCGCGCTGTTCCTCGGCATGAGCGATGGTGTGGACGGCAACGAACTTTCGCCGGCAGGGGTGGCCGCCATGTTTGCCGCCGGGCTGGCGAATGTCCGCCAGCAAACCAAGGCCGATGTCGGTGACAAAACCCTGATGGACGCACTGATTCCAGCCGTGGCCTGTCTGGAGGAAACCCATTCGGAAGGGCTTGCTTCCATGTTTGAAAAAGCGGCGGAAGCCGCCACTGAAGGCGCGGAAAAAACGGTTGCGATGGTGGCCAAGTTTGGCCGCGCCCGCAATCTCGGCGAGCGGGTGGTTGGGCATGCGGATGCCGGGGCAACATCGATGGCCTATGTGTTCAAGGCCTTCGCAAGCGCACTTTAAATTAATGAAGGAGAAGAAAATGGCAGATTTGGATGATTTGAGGGATGGAAATGATTTTGGGCTGGACAAGCCGGTTGAACAGAGCGGGTTCTTTTTGAAGGGGTGCGATCACAATGTGTGGGGATTGAAGGATCGCATGTCCCGCATATTCCGACCGGACACCGGCAAAAGCGTTATGCTGGCGTTCGACCACGGATTCATCATGGGGCCGACGTCCGGCGTGGAGCGGATCGACCTCAGCATTCTTCCGCTGGTTCCGCATGCGGACTGCTTGATGGCTTCGCGCGGGGTCATAAAATCCTGCATTCCGCCGACCTTCAAGAAGCCGGTCTGCCTGCGCTCCGATGCGGGCACTTCGATCCTGACGGAGCTGAATCACAACGTGGTGATGGACGTGCAGAACGCCGTGGCGCTGAACGCCTCCGCGATGGCGATCATGCTCGCGATCGGCGATCCGGCAACCGAGGCCAAAACCGTGGCCAACCTCTACGGCCTCGTGGATGCGGCCGAAAAATTCGGTATTCCCGTGATGGGTGTTACGGCGGTGGGCAAAGACATGGCCCGCGACGCGCGCTACTTTGGTTTGGCCTCCCGCATCTGCGCGGAGAACGGGGCCAGCATCGTGAAGACCTATTATACGGAAGGATTTGAAAACGTGGTGGCCTGCTGCCCGGTTCCGATCGTGATTGCCGGGGGCAAGAAGCTGCCCGAACCCGAAGCCCTCGACCTGTGCTACAAGGCCATCCAGTGCGGAGCGGCCGGGGTGGACATGGGGCGCAACGTCTTCCAGTCCGACGATCCGGTTGCGATGATCCAAGCCGTCGGCGGCGTGGTACACGATGGCTTGACCCCGGAAGAGGGGTTCGAAAAATTCAATGACCTGAAAAGCACATAAGGCGGAACGGTCGATGTGGGTTGATGCGGGGACGGCTGGGTTTTTCCTAGGCAGTTTCGCATCATTTACAGGGCCAACCCCGGGGTGGGGGGCTTCATGCACGAAAACACTAAAGGGAGAAGTTATGAACATGGTTAAATTCTTGCCGCATGCTGGAATCATAGCAATTTTGGCGGCCTTGATGCAGTTTATGGACATTAAAATCGCGCAGTTTTCCGCATGGGTTGGATTTGCGGCCTGGGCCTGCTATTTTTTGAATGGATGCACTCTCAAGGGCGGTTTAAAGGTGATCGGTTGCTGGGTTGCCGGCGTTGTTGCCTCGATCCTCATCATTGAGCTGGGAACCCGCTTTTCCGCAGGGATGGGGGCGAGCATCGGCTTTCCCCTAGCGGTTGGGATTGTTGCCTTTTTCGTGATCCTGTTCGAGAAGGTTCCTGCTCTGGATTTCATTCCCGGCTGGTTTGTGGGCGCGGCCTGCTTTTTCGGGTACAACACGATTGCGAAAGGCGACTATTCCGTTTCCGTTCCGGTGATTCTGGTTTCCTGCGTTGGCGGGCAGTTCTTCGGGTGGGTCACGGTTTTTCTCCGCACCGCATATGGCAAGGCCGTGGAACCGGTTGTTGCCGACTAGGTGGTTTTCCATGAGGAATACACGGCGGGATTCTTTATTTGGCTTTGCGGCGGCAGGCCTGCTTTTCAATAGGGCTTCCGCGCAAGCGACTGTTCCGGTTTGCCATCGGGTTTTTGTCTGTGGATGGGCTAGTGGCGGTCCGGCCATATACGATGGGCAGTTTAATCGGACGTGGCACTTGAGTTCGAAGGATGAGATTAGCGATGGCTGGTTGCTTCCCGATGGCGGGATCGTGTTCAGTTTTTCAAGGCGGAAGCAAAAGACCGCAGGTGTGATCCGGCTGGACAGGAACAAAGAGAAGTTGTGGGAATACATTGCACCCGGCCATCACGACAACCATTCCTGCCAGCCGCTGCCGCATGGCGGATTTTTGCTGGGGGAATGCGCCAAGGATGGCCTTTGGATGGTGGAAATCGATCAGGCCGGGAAGGAGTTGAAACGGATCCGGGTGGCGGACGCGGCCAAAGATATGCACCATGCTTTGAGGCAGGTTCGGAAAACACCGCAAAACACCTATCTTGGAACGCTGATGAAGTCCGCAACCTATGAGGGGAAAACCCTTCCGGGTGGACATTCGTATGAGTGGGACGCCCGCGGGAAGTTGATCAATACCTTTCCGTGCGGGCTGTATGTTGCCATACGGCTGCCGAACGGCAACACGCTCGTTTCCGCAGGCCACGAAACGGCGGAGCATGGCCTCGTGGTTGAATACAGTCCCGCTGGCGACAAGGTCTGGGAATTGACCGGGCAGGATATCGAGGCGTTGGGTCTGCGAATCCAAATGGTTTGTGGCCTGCAGCGATTGCCGAACGGGAATACCCTTGTCACGAATGCAAGGCATGGCAAGGCCATTGGCCTGGAAAACGGCGAAGCCCCGAAGGCGTTTGAGATTACTCCGGACAAAAAGGTCGTCTGGAAAATGCCCGCGGCAACGTCCCCTTATAACATGGGCAGTATGCAGATTCTCGATATACCGGGAAACCCACATGAATTTGAGATCTTCCGATAGGAAAAAACAACAGGGAAAACGAAATGAGAGCAGTCCAATCCAGATATATCGGCCTAATGATGGTTTTTTGCCTCGGCCTCTCCCTCCCGGTATTCTCGAAGGAGGAAAAGGCCCCTGGAAAGAAGAAAGGGAAGTCCGCCAAGTCTGCGGGTTTTAATTATGGCACGGCGGAATCGCTCCGGTTGGCCATCACCGATCTGATGGCCACCTACGGAAAGCAATACCCAAAGGGCCGGACGTTTCTCCAGCGGCTGAAAAAAATCGAGCGCAGCGGCGATGAAGATGCGTTGGCCGCGTTGCGGCGCGAGGCTTTGCTGGCCAATCCGCTGATTGATTTTGATAAGATTCTGGTTGTCGAGCACAACGGCAACATCAACGCCCGCCTGCCCGCCAACTGGCAGAGCAATTCAAGCATTGGAAAAAACAAGCATGAGAACCAATTGGCGGTCTTGTCGCTGAAGACCGGCCAGCTCAAAAAGATCGTGCAACCTCAGAATCGGGCCTACATCGGCGATGTGGATATGCACTTTGACGGGAAACGGATCATGTATTCATCCGTCGGGGAAAATGGAGCATGGGCCGTGTTCGAGGCGGAGATCAATCCGGCAACCGGGAAGCTTTTGGGTGCGCCCAGGCAGATCACGCCTGACGATTGCCCGGACATCGACTACTATGAATCGTGCTATCTTCCCGACGGGCGCATCATCATGGCCTCCTCCAGCGGGTTCCAGGGGGTCCCCTGTGTCAGTGGAAACGACATCGTGGCCAATCTGCATCTGATGGATCCAAAAACGGGATCCATCCGCCGCCTGACCTTCGACCAGGATAGCAACTGGTGTCCGACCGTGCTGCCCAACGGGCGCATTCTTTACCTGCGGTGGGAATACACCGACTCCGCCCACTATTTTAGCCGCGTGCTCATGAGCATGAACCCGGATGGAACCAATCAGGGCGAATTCTACGGCAGCAACTCCTACTGGCCCAACTCGCTCTTCTACGCCCGGCCCATCCCGGGATCGTCCAGCAAGTTTATCGGCATAGTCACCGGCCACCATGGCGAACGGCGCATGGGCGAGCTCACCCTGTTCGATAACGCCAAAGGGCGTTTCGAGGCCGACGGCGCGATCCAGCGGATTCCGGGGCGCGGCAAAAAAGTCGAGCCGCTCATCAAGGATCGGCTGGTGGCGGGTTCCAACCCGCTCTTCCTGCACCCGTGGCCATTGGACGAAAACTACCACCTGGTTTCCATGAGCTTAGATCGGAAGCATTTCGGCCTCTACCTCGTCGACACCTTCGACAACGTGGTGAAGATCAAGGAGATTTCGGATGGCTCCCTACTCGAAGCCATCCCGCTCAAAAAGAGTCCCGTGCCGACCATTCTTCCCGACCGTGCGCGGGAAGGCGAAACCGATGCCACCTTCTATATCCAGGACATCTATTCCGGCCCCGGTCTATCCGGGGTGCCGCGCGGAACCGTCAAGGCGCTGCGGGTGCATAAATACGAATATGCCCCGCGCAAGCGCGGCGGCCACTACATCGTCGGGTTCGAAGGCCCGTGGGACGTGCGCATCGTGCTCGGAACCGTGCCCGTCAACGACGACGGCTCCGTTATTTTCAAGGCGCCCGCCAACACGCCGATTGCCTTTCTTCCGCTCGACGGGGACGGCAAGGCGCTCCAGTTGATGCGCTCGTGGACGGTTGGGATGCCCGGCGAAATCGTCTCGTGCGTGGGTTGCCACGAATCGCAAAACGCCTCACCACTCAGCCGCCGCACGATGGCCTCGCGCCAGCAGCCCCAACCGCTTGTCCCGTGGCATGGCGAGCCGCGCGGCTTTAGTTTCGAGCGCGAGGTGCAGCCCGTGCTCGATCAATATTGTGTCGGCTGCCATGAAGGGAAGGAAAACCGGCCCGACTTCCGCCACAGCAAGGATAGCTACGGCGCACTGCACCCCTACGTCCGCCGCAACGGCCCCGAGGGCGACTACCATTTGCTCACGCCGCTCGAATTCCACGCCAACACCAGCGAGCTGGTCCAAATGCTGGAAAAAGGCCACCACAACGTCTGGCTCGATGCCGAGGCGTGGGACCGGATCATCACCTGGATCGATATGAATGTTCCGAAGCACGGATCGTGGGCCGAGGCGCCGATTGGCAATCGGGGCGACGTGGAAAAATCCGCCGCCACGATGGAGCGCCGCGCCGAACTGCGCAAGCAATACGCCAATGTCGATGTGGATCCCGAAGCGATTCTCAATCCCTACACGCCCTCCAAATTCGTGAAGCCCGAGGAACTGCCCCCGAAACCCGCGCCCGTCAAGGTGGCTGGCTGGCCCATCGATCCGGCCAAGGCCGCGAAGATGCAGCAGGGCAAAACCCCCGTCTCCATCGATCTAGGCAACGGACAGAA
>DAOVNC010000297.1 GCA_030630445.1 Kiritimatiellales bacterium
GCCTTCATCGAAAAAATGATGCTGCATACCGAAAACATGGAGTCCTACACCCCCAGCATGAAACTGGACTTCGACCATGGCCGCCCCATGGAAATCGAGAGCATCTACGGAAACCCGCTACGCTCCGCAAAATCCAGAGGCATCGCCATGCCCGAAACCGAGAAACTCTACCGCCAACTACGCGAAATCAATCCGAAACCGTTTTAGTCCGCTTATGGAAGTGCGGGGAGTCGCCCCATTCATTAAAGCCGACGGTTTCGCCAATCCCCTCGATCCGTCCGCTGAGGCAACCACGGCACATGGACGAGTTTTCGTCGGTGCAGGGTTTGTTGTCGTAGAGCGTGTAGTTAGGGCGATATTCCGTTTCGGTTACATTGGGCATGATGACGTTTGCGCCGCACCGCAGCCCCTGCTCGCGTCCGGTATATTCCAGAGCCTGCAGTGCCGTCGCAGCGGCAATGTTGATGTCCTTCAGCACGATACGGGTCACGGCAATCATCTTGAGGCCCAGTTGCAGCGCCACACGCTTCTGTTCATCCGTATAGGGAGGAATCTCCTTCCCCATCGGTGTGCCAGAATGCGGAATGTACGGCCCCATGCCGACCATGTCGATATCGATTTCCTTAAGGAACAGAATGTCGTTTGCCAGATCCTCCATCGTCTGCCCAGGCAACCCCATCATAACCCCGGTACCCACCTGATAGCCCGTGCGGCGCAACGAGGCGAGACATTCCTTTCGCTCCTCCAAGCTGTGGTCCTTGGGATGGATCTTTGCATAAAGCTCCGGGTTGGTGGTTTCGATACGAAGCAGGTAGCGGTGCGCGCCGACCGCGCGCCAGCGACGGTAGGTTTCCTCGGTCTGTTCTCCCAGCGAAAGCGTAATGCCCAGTCTCCCCTTGGTGGCTTCCTTGATGCGACCGACAACACGCTCGATCATCGCAATATATTCCTCGTCCCGTCGCTCGCCCGATTGGATCACGCAAGAACCATATTCCGCCTCATACGCCCAAACCGCCTCCTTGAAGATCTCGTCTTCGTCCATCTGGAAGCGCTCGACGTTCGTGTTGCTCTTGCGGATGCCGCAGTAGTAGCAATCCTTGATGCACAGGTTGCTGCATTCGATGATCCCGCGAAAATAGGCGATCTTGCCAACATACTGCTCTTTGAGGAAATAGGCGCAGTCGTACAGTGCCTGCAACTCGGCGGCATCCGTAATCGAAAGCAACGCCACAAGTTCACCACGGGACAGTTCCCTGCCCTGCTTCGCCTTCGCTAAAATTACATCTGTCATATCAGTCCAATCCGTCCGGTTAAAAATAAAGATCCCGTGCTCCCTGCTTGATCTGCTCGATGCGCTCAACCAGTTGCTCTTTCTGGTCACCCTCCGGCATGCGCCCCAGCTCGCGCTCGACCTGCTTCATGCCGACTTTCTTCGTTTCCGGCGAGGAATAATCCACCATGTATTCGAGGAAGGTTAGTACCGCGTTCGGCGTGCAGAATCGCTTCACGAATCCGGGAACCGCAAACTCCATGAAGTGCTCGCCCGTGCGACCAAGGCGATAGCACCCCGTGCAGAACGACGGAATAAAATCGGCCTCGCACAATTCGCGGATCACCTGGTCGAGCGACCGTCCGTCGCTGAGCACAAACTGGCTTTTCCTATAGGATTCATCATCCTTTGCCGAATAGGCACCCACTCCGATATCCGACCCCGCATCAATCTGCGAAACGCCAAACTTAATAATGTCATTCCTCAACTCAATCGACTCGCGACAGGTCAGAATCAATCCGGTGTATGGCACCGCCAAGCGCAGAATGGCCACCAGCCGCTTAAAGTCAAAGTCGCTCACGCCCTGGTATTTTGCGGTTTCGGTTCCGATGGCCGGTTCGATGCGCGGGAATGAGATCGTATGCGGACCGACGTTGAAACGCTCCTCCAGATGGATCGTGTGATACAGCAGCGCCATCGTCTCGAAACGCCAATCATAAAGCCCCATCAGCGCACCGATACCGACATCGTCAATCCCTGCTTCCTGCGCGCGATCCAACCCGTGCAACCGCCAAAGATACTCGCTCTTCGGACCCGACGGATGTTGCTTCGCGTAGGTTTCCCGATGATAGGTTTCCTGAAAAATCTGATAGGTGCCGATCCCCGCCGACTTCACCAATTTAAAGCCCTCGCGATCCAGCGGAGCGGCATTGATATTGACGCGGCGAATCTCGCCGTTTCCATGCTTCTGGGCATAGACCGTCTGCACCGAGTCATAAATAAACTGCGCGTCGTATTGCGGGTGCTCGCCATAGACCATGATCAACCGCTTGTGCCCGCGGTTCACCAACGCCTCGATTTCCCGCTCCAGCTCCGGCATCGAAAGCGTCTTGCGCGCCACCTCGCGGTTCGTGCACCGGAAACCGCAATATTGGCAATTGTTGATGCACTCGTTTCCAACATAGAGCGGTGCGAACAACACGATGCGGTTGCCGTAGATCTTCTCCTTGAGCGTGCGCGCCCCCTCGAAAATCTCCTCCGCCATTTCCGGCGTGTCGGCATTGATCAGCGTCGCCATCTCTTCCGGCTCCAAGCGATTCTTGTCCAGCGACCGCTGGATAATCTCCCGCACCCGCTCCGTCGTCGGATTCTTCGTTTTTTCCAACCATTGGAAAATCTCATCCTCGGGAATGAAGTTTTCCAATCCTTCGATATCTACTTTGGGCAACCCACTCATTGTTCTTCCTCTTCGTATGCCATCAGTGCAGCGGGAAACGGCGAAAGCACCCGCCTCAAGACCCCCTGCGTCTGCGCAATGCACATTCCATAGTTCGTGATCGGCACGCCGGCCGCTTCGCATTTTTCTATTCTCGACAGCACCTCGCGGCGATTCTGCATGCAACCACCGCACTGCACCGCCAGCTTGTAGTCGGACAGGTTGTCCGGAAAGTCGCGGCCCGAATAAACATCGACCTGCACATCGACGCCGACATACTGCCGCAACCAGCGCGGAATCTTCACCCGGCCAATGTCGTCCTCCAGCGCGTGGTGGCTGCATGACTCCGCAATCAGCACTTTGTCGCCCGGCTCCAGCCGGTCGATCGCCGCCGCGCCCATGGCAAACTTCCGCAAGTCCCCCTTCAAGCGGGCGAATAAAATCGAGAAGGTCGTGCAGGGAATATCCGCCGGCGTATCGGCCACCATCTTGAGCACCATCTGCGAATCGCAGATCGCCACGTCCGGTTTCTGCTTTAGGATGGAAAGCATGTGGGCATACTCGCGCTCCTTGCAAACCAGCGTTGCCGCATCGTTGTCAAGCGCATCGCGGATCGTCGAAACCTGCGGCAGGATCAGCCGCCCCTTCGGGGCCTGCAAATCAATCGGCACCACCAGCATCGCCAGTCCGCCCGGCCTCACCAAATCGCCCATCAGCGGCGGAGGGGTGATGAATTCGTCGGGGCAAACGCGAAGCAATTCGGCCTTGAGTCGAGCAAGCACCTGCTCGCGGGAAGCAAGGTCGGTGGAGTTGCAGGACAGATAGGACGGATCGGACGAATCGGTCAGATCCGCTTTGTTGGCAATTTTGATAACCGGAATCTTCTTTGCTTCCGCCTTGGCTTCAACCGACTGTTCGAATTCGGTCACTTGGTTGCCCTCGTGCAGCAGCACGATCACATCGGCGCGGTCGAACACCTTCTCGGTTTTACCAATGCGCTTCTCGCCAAGCGAGGTCGTGTCGTCTAGCCCGGCGGTATCGAGCAAAACCACCGGACCGATCGGCAACAGCTCCATCGTTTTTTCCACCACGTCCGTCGTCGTGCCCGGTAGAGCCGACACAATTGAAACATCCTGCCCGGCAACAAGGTTCAGGAAACTCGACTTCCCCACGTTCGTGCGGCCAAACAGGGCGATGTGTAAACGCAAACTTTTGGGTGTCTTTTGCATTAGCGGTGCCCCAGAGCCATCAGGTTTTGCGGGGAGAGGGTTTTCTCCACCAGCTCGTTTCCCAGCTCTTTCATAAGAAATCCTTTAAAATCGGTCTGATCCGTCGAATCTGTCCGATCTTTATAGGTTTGAACCAGCTCGGTGGCGCGTTCGTATCCGATGGCTGGAAGAAAGGCAGTGACGATTTCCAGCGAGGAGTTGAACTGCCGTTCGCATTCGGCTTCGTCAGCCTGTATTCCTTCGGCATGCTGGGCAAGCATTCCAGCTGCGATCCCGAGCAACTCCACCGACTCCAGCAACGCGGAAGCGAGCAACGGCATGAACTCGTTGATCTGCAACGTGCCGCGCGATGCGCATTCGGTGACGATAAAATCGTTGGCCTGGACCTTGATCCCGATCTGCATCACGCTTTCAAGAATCACCGGATTCACCTTGCCGGGCATGATCGACGAACCAGCCTGCACGGCGGGCAGCTTGATCTTTTTGTTCATGTGCAACAGGCGCAGGTCGCCGCATATTTTAAGCAGGTTGGCGGAGGCCGCCTTCATCATTCCGGAGACCTCGACAAATGCATCGGCATTGGCGATTTGGTCGACAAGATTTTCGCCGCGGCTCAGCCC
>DAOVNC010000372.1 GCA_030630445.1 Kiritimatiellales bacterium
AACCGGATACTGAAACTCGTCATTTTCATTCGCTTCATTTTACTTTCTCTCTTTCAAGTCGAACTTTGAAACAAACGGCGATTCCAACCGCGCCTCGCGATGCGCATGTATAGGACCCGCCATGATTAAAGTCTATCCATTTCTATCGCAGCAGTTGCAGATACAGTTGAGCAAGGCGATCGGGCGCGCGTCGGCCATCGAATACCACACCGCCTTGCCGCGCCGTTCCGCCTTCAGCAACCCAACCCGCCGCATCTGGTTCAGGTGCTGCGAAGTCGCCGCTTGTGCAATGCCAAGATATTCCGTGATTTCACACACCGGCAACTCACCGGCCGTATTCAACACATCGACAATCCGCAACCGCATCGGATGCGCCAGCGTTTTTAGCATTTCCGCCGCCTGCCCCACCGATTCCGGGGTCATTTTCTCCAACGCGCAACTGAGTTCTTTTGTTTTCATGGGATTAATATATATTGATATTTGCATATGTCAATATATTAATTCATGGCTTTTTAGCTGGAGAATCTGCTTCCCCGTAAGCCCGCGCCGACGCGTAGCCGCAGGATCCAAGATTGCGCACGAAAGCACTCCCTAACCGACGTACAGAGGACGAACGTGCGGCAACGCGATGGAGCATCGCATCTACAAAAACCAGCGAAAAGAAACCGCCGGGAATATCACAGGGTCAAGAGATTCCAGCATGGGTTTTATCCATACGAAATGCTGGGCTTCTATATTCGCCCCACCCCACTCTCCACGTTGTTCCGAGTGAACTACATAGTGGATCCTTCTTCGTAGTTCCGTCGCAGTGAAATGGAGACGGGGTTTCGGCACGAGGAATCCCCCCTACTAGCCATCGTCGTCATCCGCACCGCGCTGGCCGATTGGAACGACGGCCCACGTAGGATAGGAGGACTCCGGCCCTTTCATGGCAAACCAGAGGATGCGGTTGAGTACATCTTCGTCACACGCATCGAGCGTATCGAGGGGCAGGGTTTCGGACGTTAGGGCAAGTTCCTTCATCTTGGGGTGGGGTTGCATGGCTACGGACGGGTTGAGCTGATCGAGGGGAACCTGGTTCGGAACCACCTGATAGGGCGCATAGTCGGGGATGTCCGTGAAACAGTCGCGGAACGGGGTGGAGCCGGCATCCATTTGGTTGAGGGGCGGGAAGCCGAGCATGAGGCCGATGGTGCGGATCAGTCCGGGTTGATTGAAATGGGTCGAGATGGTCTGGCCGCGCTTGGTATAGGGACTGGCGACCAGGCAGACCGTGCGAAAACCACTGATGTGATCCCACCCCGCCTGGGGGTCGTCCTCGATGGTGATGACGCAGGTGTTGGTCCAGAAGGAGCTGTTGCCGACGGCTTCGATAATGCGGCCGAGGGCCAGGTCGTTGTCGGCCACGGTCGCGGCGGGCGTTGGGAATCCGGCCTTGGTTCCGACCGTGTGGTCGTTGGGAAGCGAAAGGATGTGGAGGTTTTCAAATTTGGCGTCGCCCCGCTCGCACGCCTTGAGGTGGGCGATGAAAATGTCGGCGCGGATTTGATCCGGAATGTTGTAGGCCCATGCGGGATAGTTGGTCGCAAGGAAGGGTGCCACGGATGCATGGGCGGGTTGCGTTTCAAACGTGCAGAACGAGGTTCCGGCGAGGTGATCCCGATAGAAGTCGGTGAAGCTGGGTGTTCCTTTTTTCTTGGGGTCGGTGAAACGGGTTTCCCCAATACACATTTCCCCGTAGACGCGTGCCGTGCCGCCGACCTTGTCGACCGCGCTCCAAAGGAATCCTTGCGGCGACCAGGCCAAGACGTCGATATCGTTCTTTCCAAGGCCGTCGGGATAGGCCCGGGGAAAGCCCGCAAAGCTGCGTTCGAGGTAGTCGTTGGCGATGGCAGAGAGGCTCCAGTTGTGGCCGTCGGCACTCAGGATGCCGGAGCAATAGGTGTTGTCCAGCAGCACGAAGTCCCGCGCAAGTTTATGGATGTTCGGCGTGATTTTTTCGCCGAAAATACAGAGCTCTTCCTTTCCCCTGCCCTCGGGCATATCGCCGAGAACCTGATCGTAGGTGCGGTTTTCGCGGATGATGTAGACCACGTGCTTGAAAACGCTCGGCTCGCCGGACCGCTCCGGAACGGGAACGGGGGTTTGGCCGGAGCGGGGCGGAAGCAAGGCATGCCGGACCACGTCGATGCGATAGTTGTCGAGGACGTGCTCCGTGAGCTCCTCCAGTTCGTCCCGGTCCGGCAACGGAATGTGCGAGAGCGTGCCAAAGTAGGCGCGCGTCCGGGCATCTTTCTTTTCCCGGATAAGGTGGGCACCCGATCCAAGCCCCTTCATATTTGAAACATGGAGGGTGCGGTGCTTGGCGTCGAACACCACGCCGGAAGGAAACCAAGCGGTGGGAATCATTCCGCGCAGCGTTGTTTTTCCGGGCGTAAAGTCAAAGGCCGCCAACGTATTCTGGGTGCCCAGGCAAACCACCAGCGTGGAGGGGTTTAAAAAGGTTAGCGCCGTGGGGGAGGCGCCAAACGGATCGTCGATTTTCCAGCGCACCGACGGCGTTTCAACCACTTTACGCGTTTGGGTATCGATGACGCTAAGCGTATCGGCGTCGGCATTGGCAACGACGAGGTGGCGTCCATCCGGCGAGAGCGCCATCGCCCCGGGTTGCTGGCCGACTTCGATCT
The DNA here is from genome assembly GCA_030630445.1 of Kiritimatiellales bacterium. Classification (GTDB taxonomy): domain Bacteria; phylum Verrucomicrobiota; class Kiritimatiellia; order Kiritimatiellales; family Pontiellaceae; genus Pontiella. Next base: position 2,688 of record DAOVNC010000372.1, read on the forward strand.
CGGCAAGGGAAACCCCTGTTTTTAGGTCGATCGCGCTAACCGTTCCGGGGGCAACGAGCGAGAGCGGCCCCGCAACCCGCACATCGACGCCCCGTCCAGAGGTTTCAACCGCGTCGCCCTCCACGGGACGGCGACCCGCGCGGTTGCTGACATAGGCCGTTCCGCCGCGCAGAACCACCTGAAAGGGAATCATGCCCACGGGAATACTGCGGAGCACCTTGCCTGTGGCCGTATCGAGTTCATGGAGCTGGTTGGAAAGGCTTCCGCAAACATAAAGACGCTTCCCGTTGGCCGAAACCGCCAGGCCCGCCGGAACTTCCGCACTGCGCCCCGGAGCGGATTTGCCGGGTAGCTTCCATGTTCCGGCAGGAGTTGCGCCATCGGCCGCTACCGAGAAAACCTTTATGCTACCGTTGACATTGCTGAGGTAGATGCGTTTCCCATCGGGAGAAAAGATGAGCCCCGTATAACTGATCTGCCCCTTTCGATCGGGTTTCATGTCGTTGGTCGCCATGTCGTCGACCGGGGCGGCCTCGTTGGGGAACGGAATAAAACGAGGGGGTTTGTCCACCGGAAGATCAAAGACGACCAACTGGCTGGTTTTTCCCGCAGTGGCCAGCAGTTTCCCGTCCGGCGAAATGGCCACGGCGACCGGGCGCATGCCGGGAAGCTCCGTGGTCTCTCCGGCCGGCGTGAGCGTCTGGCTAGTGGGGAGAACAATGCGGTTTTTGGCGGAGATCCCCACGGTCGCGGATTCATCCCAGCGGGATTCCGGTACTCCAAGAACGGGAAGGATTCCTGAAAGTCCAATCATCAAAAGGGAAAGGCAGTGGTTTTTCATCAGGTACGTCTCCAGATTTTGAGGTTGTATTTCCA
>DAOVNC010000467.1 GCA_030630445.1 Kiritimatiellales bacterium
CGGGCCATCCGGCGGCCGCCGTCCGCACGGCGGTGGTTCGCGCGGAGGACCCCGTAGAAGCGGTGGCGGAAGCCGCCCGCCGCGCTCGCGCTAAACAAGGCAAAAGCCCCGCCGGTGAGCGGGGCTTTTTTGCGTACGCATCAAATCAATGTGTACTCTATTCCTTGATGCGGATGTTGCGGAACTGGATGTTGGCGCCTTCGGCCTGCAGGCAGATGGCGCCTTCGGTGGCCGAGGCCTTCCAGCCTTTGTTGACCAAGGTGCCGTTGACGAATACTGCGACGGTCGCATCCTTGACAACGACCCGCATTTCATTCCACTCGCCGAGAGGTTTTTCGGCATCGTCGGTGAGGTTAAGCCTTCGCCGCGAGGGTTGGCCTTTCTTGTTCTTGACGATTTGTTTTTCCTCCACCTCGATGGTTTCGCCGATCTGCCAAAAGTCGCCGGCATTGTCGCTGGCGAGCTGCACTTCGATGGATTTGGGCCAAATGCTCATTTCGCGGGGCTTGGAACAGTGGATCAGGCAGCCGCTGTTACCCTTCCCGTTCATCCAGCGCCACTCGAATTCGAGGGTATAGTTGGAGTAGGTTTTCTCGGTGCGGAGCACTCCGGCCGATTTTCCTTTTCCACTTACGGCAATCGTTCCATCCGTCACCTTCCAGATGGTTTCCGGAGGAGAACCGTCGCGTACGTCGAACGTCCATCCGGAAAAACCCTTTCCGTCGAACAGCGGTTTCCATCCGTCGTCGGCAAAGCCCGCCGACACCATGCCGACCAATAGTCCAATCAGTATCCGTTTCATTTTTATCTCCTTTTTTTTAGCGCCGCCGAATCGGGTTTCCGTCTCCCGGAACCGGTGCGATATTCTCGGCCGGAAGCTTAACGCGTCCCGTTTCAAAATCCTCGGCGGCAATGCCGCAGGTATAGTTGAACCACTCCGAGCTTTCGTTCTGCATCAGGTCGCTCCAGCGCACCATTTTTCCGGTGTAGGCGGCGATGCGGGCCATCACGGCCGTGGCCGTGGCTTCGGCGACAATCTGCGCCTCGTTGAGCGGATTTCCCGAGCGGACGCCCCGGATCATATCGATCATTTCCTGTACCGATTCGTTGTTGGTGTCGGATTTTGGATCCGGAACCGTGATGGAGGAGTCGCCCTTGAGCTTGCCTCCGCCGTAGACCACGCCCTTGCTGCCGCGCAACTCTTCGCCGACACGGTTGAAGCAACCGGAGATTTGCCGACATTGGCTGTGGATGTGCACATTGTCGCCATAGTCGAGGTCGACGCTGAAAAAGTCGAACGAGTTGCCGGATTCGCGGCGGGCGCGGCCGCCGAAGCCAACGGCGGAAACCGGAGTGCGACCGATGAACCAGTTGGCGACGTCGAGGTTGTGGACGTGCTGTTCGCAAATATGGTCGCCGGACATTTCAATCCAGTTGAGCCAGTTGCGCGCCAGATAGTCGGCGTCACTCCAATCGGCCTTGCGATCGCGAATCCAAGGAACCCGGCCGTTCCAGCTGACGATCCCGCCGAGGATTTCGCCGATGGCACCCGCTTCGATCAGCTGTTTATTCTTGCGGTAGCCCGTCGAATGGCGGCGCTGCATGCCGGCCGAGATGCCGAGCCCTTTCTTCCTGGCCAGCTCCCCGAGTTCAATCACCTTCCGGCAACCGACCGGATCGACCGCCACCGGTTTCTCAACAAAGACGTTCTTTCCGGCCTTTAGCATCGCTTCGAGGTGTAGCGGGCGGAAGAGCGGTGGTGTGACCAGCAGGACAAAGTCCGCGTCTGATTTTGCTACCTTGCGGTAGGCATCAAAGCCCACATGGCAACGTTTTTTCGAAACTTGAAACGTTTGGCTTGCGGATTTCATGGCATCCGCGAAGGCATCGGCCAAGGCCACCACTTCGCTTTCCAACCCCAGGATTTCGCACGCCTCCAGGAAGCTTTTCAAGTCGCCCTTTCCTCGCCCGCCGCACCCGACGAGCGCAACCTTAATCTTTTTTCCCGGCGCGGCATGCACCGCTATGTCTGCGAGTCCGGCGGTCATTCCTGCCAGTGCCGTGGTCTTTAGTGAGCTTCGACGTGTGAATGCATCCTTCATAATCCTGCTCCTTGGTTAAATGGTTCTTCCCATAGATAACGATGCCAATTCCTTGTAGCGGACATGCTATAGCCAGTTTTCAGTCAGTGGAAGCCTCTTCGCCTGCCGGAGTGGATGAAACCAAACCCTTCCAATGCGGTAAAAACAGCAATACAACGTTCCGGTTGGTTGGAATATTTGGTACCTTCGGCAACATGAATCTACGGAAACAACGGGCTAGGTCTTGGGGGGTGTTGCTTTTGGTGGGCGTTGTGTTGCAGGGGCTTAATCCTGTATTCGGGGAGATGGCGCAGGATTGGCCGATATTTCGCGGACCGTGGGGCAACGGTCGGACGCATTCCCCGCAGACCCCGGCGGTCCCGCGGCTTCCATTGCACTGGAGCGAGACGGACAACGTGCGCTGGAAGACCCCGGTTCCGCATGAAGGCTGGTCTACGCCAGTGGTGATGGATGGCCAGGTGTGGGTGAGC
>DAOVNC010000391.1 GCA_030630445.1 Kiritimatiellales bacterium
ACAAGAAATGGGAAATCAAGTGTCCGAAATGCGATGTCCGCATGCTTCCGGTGCACGATGTGGAACAGCCCCACATCCAGCTCGAGGCCTGCCCCGCCTGCCACGGCACCTTCTTCGATGCCGGCGAATTCAAGGATTTCTGCGAGGAAACCTTCATGGACCGCATCAAGGATTGGTTCGCCAAGAAGCGCTAGCCTGATCTATTCATGAAAATGGGTGGGAATGGTTTAACTTGTTGGGGCCGATGTGGATCTATGTTTTTATGCAGTGAATTTATTCCCACCCATTTTCACCAGAGGCGCGACGATTTTTGCGCATCTGCTTTGTTGCAAAAGGTTCGCGGTAGGTCGCTACAGCGTCACCTTTCGACGCCTCGCAGCTGAACAAAGCTCGACGCGTGAATAATTCAGGCTAGTGTCCTGTCTCAGAAATAGGCTTTCATTTGACGAAAGGATTCCGGATGCACGGCGGGGCGGATGGTGCGCAAGGCTAGGATCTTGCGGTTGTTCTTTGATCTCTGGATATTGATTGATCAGGCGGCTTGCCGGATCAGCTCGACCCATTGGTCGGGATAGAGCTCTTTGCCCTTGAGGTATTCGAGTTCGACGGGTGGTTTGCGCTCGTGTTCCTTCTTGATCTGCTTCCAGCCGGGCGGTTCCTCTTTCGATATCCTCCTCCTGTTGGTTGGCCAGACGGATGGGAAGCAATTGACAGCTTAATGATTTAACAGACATGAATCTTTCCTGCCGATCCGGGGAAGCATTGCCAATGCCTGACCCTTTAAGGACCCGGTTGAAAGACCAAAGTTTATTTTGTCGCTCGATGGACTCCTTGCTGTTCCTCATATGTATTGGATTAGAAAAAGGGTCGTCTTGTTTTGAGAGTCGAAAACAAAGAGCTTGAAGGGCCCCGTTCGACCAATTTAAACCCGGATAAAAACGGGGGAGTAGGCGCAATGGGCGGCAACTCCCTTAATAGACGTAGTTTACACAAGAAACCAAACAGAAGATTGGACAGAAATTTCAAAAACATCAGGTTCTACATAGATTTTTATGGTAAAGAAACCATCCGCTGCAGAACATTCTTGCTCAGGAACAAGACCATGCAACGGATTTACAGGAATCCCTTGATGTGTGGAAAGATGGATGACCGCAAAGACACTAAGGCGCAAAGAAAAAAACTCTTTGTGTCTTGGTGTTTTAGCGGTCAATTAACCGTGCTTTGCTGGCCGTTGAGTTCCTGCCACCACTAAAATCTACGAAGACCTAAAAAGCAGGAGAATACAATGTTGTTTCTGAATGCAGAAGATGTTCAAGAATCCTTGCCCATGCCGCAGGCCGTGGAGGCCATGAAGCAGGCCTTCCTCGAACTTGAAACAGGAGGGGCTCCGGCTCTGGAACGCGCGGTGTTCTCCGTGCCTCCCGACCGGGGCGATTTTATGATCATGCCGTCCATACTGGGCGGGGGTGCAACCATTGGAACCAAGTTGCTGACGCTAATCCACGGAAATCCCGAAGCCGGACGGCCGCTAATGCATGCGTTGATGACCGTGTTCGACGGCCAGACCGGCGAGCCGCAGGCCATCATGGATGGCGGGGTGCTCACAGCCATGCGTACCGGGGCGGGTTCAGGTGCCGCGACGGATTTCCTGGCCCGGCCCGACGCCGAGGTTGTAGCGATCATTGGTGCAGGCCGACAAGGAAGAACGCAGCTTGAGGGGGTTTGCAGCGTACGGGAGATCAAGCAGGTGTATGCCTTCGATGCCATCCCCCATGCGGCGGAATCGTTTGCATCCGACATGGCCGCCAAACTTGGAATTCCGGTGGAAGCAGTTCCCGTCGCAGGCGAAGCCGTCGCCCGGGCCGATATCGTCTGCACCGCAACCAGTTCGGGGGTTCCGGTGTTTTCCGATGAAGACGTACGCCCCGGCACGCACATTAACGCGATTGGTTGCTATCTCCCCGACCGCCACGAAATCCCGCCGGAAACCGTTGCCCGCGCCAAGGTGGTTGTAGACGAAACCAAAGCCGCAAAGGAGGAAGCGGGCGATATTGTGGTTGCGGTCGAGCGTGGACTCATGGACTGGGACAACCTGTACGCGGAATTCCAGGAGATTGTTGCCGGGAAAAAGACGGGCCGCGAAACCCCGGAGGAAATCACCCTCTTTAAATCGGTAGGACTCCCGATCCAAGACCTCGCGGCAGCAAACTGCGCACTCAAAAACGCCCGTAGACTTGGCCTCGGAACACGGCTTGCATAAAGAAGCCGCTATAGCGGGGAACCCACAGATCCTGAATACATAATCAAAAGGTACTGCCATGATAGACCAAAAACTACTCGCACACCTCAGCAAATGCCGACTAAATCGGCGCCTTCCTCGAAAGCGCACACGAACTCGATGCAATAGCCCGATAGGCATATAGGAGAAAAAACATGCAAGTCAGTATTGTCAACGATGTCATCGGTCCCGTCATGCGCGGTGCCTCCAGCTCCCACTGCGCCGCCGCGCTCCGGATTGGGCGGATTGCACGCAACCTGATGAACGACAACATTTCCAAAGTCGTGGTTCAATACGACCGCCACGGCTCCCTTGCCACAACCCACGAAACCCAATGCTCCGACATGGGTCTCGATGGCGGGCTCATGGGCTGGGACGTCACCGACGAACGCCTCCCCAATTCGCCGGAGATCCTGAAAGACGCCGGTATCGACCTAAAAATCGAATACAAGGATTTCCACGACGAACATCCCAACGTCTACCGCCTCGTTCTCGAAAGCTCCGTTGAAAAACACACGCTCACCGCTCTCTCAACCGGCGGTGGAATCATTAAGATCATCGACATCGACGAAGTTCCCATCTCCATTTTTGGCGACTATTGGGAAACGCTCGTTTGGTTCGGCGAGGCCAAGAATGTCGATTTCGACACCTTGGTCTCCGCCTTCAAGGCCGACGACATCCAACTGCACCAGACCCCCGCCGGATCGCTATTGCAGATCAAGGCACAGCATTCCATCACCGACGAGCAGCTCGCCGAACACCTTGGCTCCACCCACCGGGTTAGACGCTGCGCACCGGTACTGCCCGTCATGTCGCGCACCGAAACCACCGTCCCCTTCACCACCGCCACCGAAATGTTCGAACGCGAAGAAGCCAAAACCGTCCCCCTCTGGCAACTCGCCATCGACTATGAATCCGCCCGGGGCAATCTCTCCAGAAAAGAGGTACTAGACCGTATGGTCGAAATTGTCTGCATCCTGCGCAACTCCATCGCCCAAGGCATTGCCGGCACCGACTATGCCGACCGCATCCTCGGCTACCAAAGCGGCGCATACGCCAAAGCC
>DAOVNC010000412.1 GCA_030630445.1 Kiritimatiellales bacterium
CCTTCCACAAACGACCGCGTTCCGTCGGTCTATCTGGAAAACCACCGCGTCGTGAACCTCGACCCGAACGACCCGCTTTATGTCGGGAGCAAGAAGGACATGGAGAAGACGGGAAGTACGCAGTACCCGGACGGGAAAACCAACCCCGAGGCGATGACCTACTACCCAAGCACGCACGGCCACAACAGCAGCGTGATCAACGGCATTGGCCGCATCGGCTACATGGCGGGCGGAAAGTCGGCGCTGTGGGACGATGAAACCATGGCCGATGAATTTGTGAAGCAGGCGGCAAAATACATTGCCGCGCATAAGGATGAACCGTTCTTCCTCTACTTCGCCTCGCAGGACATCCACGTTCCGCGCACCCCCCATCCGCGTTTCCAAGGCAAGACCAATCTCGGCTACCGGGGCGACGCCATGGTGCAGTTCGACTGGTCCACCGGCCAGATCCTGAAAATGCTGGAGGACAACGGACTGGCGGAAAACACCATCGTGATCTTTTCCAGCGACAACGGCCCCGTCTATGACGATGGCTACGACGACGGAACAACCGTTCGAACATCCTCCAAGGCCAGCGACGGCGGGCATTTTGGCGCCGGACCCTACCGAGGCGGAAAATACCAGATCTACGAAGGCGGCACGCGCGTTCCGTTGATCATCCGTTGGCCCGGAAAAATCAAGCCGGGAACCTCCAAGGCGCTCGTCAACCAGATCGATCTGCTTGCCTCCTTCGCGGCCATGTTCAACATTGAGTTGGCGCACGCCGACGCCCGCGACAGCCGCAACACGCTCGATGCCTTTCTCGGCAAGGATCCCGTCGGGCTGCCCTTCATGATCGAAGAGGCCCGTGGCCAGGCACTGCGGCGCGGGAAGTGGAAATATATCGCTCCGCCAAAAAACAAAAAAAGGAAGGGCGAACTCTACGACCTCGACAAGGATATTGCCGAAACCGACAACGTCATCGCAAAATTCCCGGAGATTGCCGATGAGATGGACAAGATCCTTGAAAAGCTGATCAAGGACGGGCGCGTGCGGCCATAGCGATTCGGCGAACCGGTGGCTTGAGCGCGATGCCGCCGTTCTCGAAAAATATGGAAGCACCGTCAACATCTTCGCCTTTGAAGGGGGGCACCAGGTGCCTCCTCCCATGATCCAGTTCAAGGCGCTGGACTGGATGCTCAATGAAGAGCTTGAGGCGACTCCCTTGCGGAAATGAGAGAGTCGATAGCCTGATCCTTTGGAAAAGCGGGGCGGTGGCTTCGCTTTTTTTACTATTCACCCCTGATGATATTATCGTTTGATGCTATAAGGAAGATCTGACTGTTTTGAAAGGAATGGATAATGGCATTTAGTATCGCCGAGATGATCCTACTGGGTCTGCTGTTGGATTGGGTTTTCCGCAAGCTGCGGATGCCGGGGCTGTTGGGCATGCTGTTGCTGGGCGTGCTGTTCGGTCCGTATGTGCTCGACCTGATGCAACCGGGTTTTCTGGAGGCCTCGCAAGATTTGCGGATGATGGCGCTGATCGTTATCCTTTTGCGCGCGGGGTTCGAGCTGAGCCGCGACGCGCTAAACAAGGTGGGTGTGCAGGCGTTGTTGATGTCGTTTGTTCCGGGAGTGATGGAGGGCTTGACGATCACCTGGCTGGGACCGCGCTTTCTTCAGCTGACGCATCTGGAGGCGGCATTGCTCGGCTTTATTATTGCGGCGGTGTCGCCGGCGGTGGTGGTGCCGATGATGATCGGGTTCATCGAGCGGCGCATGGGCGCGAAGAAGGGGATTCCAACGATGGTGATGGCGGCGGCCTCGCTGGATGACGTGGTGGCCATTGTGATTTTTTCCGTTTTGCTGGGCTTCTATACTGGATCGTCGGAGCATGTTTGGCTGAAAGCCGCGGGTGTTCCGGTGTCGATTATTGCGGGGATTGGGATCGGGCTGTTGATCGGCTGGGTGCTGTTGAAGGTGTTTGATCGATTTAATCCGCGGGCGACGAAGCGCACTCTGATTGTGGTTGGGATCTCCATTTTGTTGCTTCGAGTGGAGCAATTGCTGGGGGCTGCAAATATTCCATTCGCGGCATTGGTTGCCGTCATGGCTACCGGATTTTTCATTCTTGAAAAGCGCGAGCACACGGCCCATGAAATCTCTTCAAAACTGGGGAAAATTTGGATTTTCGCGTCGATCATGCTCTTTACGCTGGTGGGGGCGCAGGTGGATGTTTCCTTGGCATGGAATACGGGTGCCGCCGGTTTGGCGTTGATCGCCTGCGGTTTGCTTGCGCGCAGTGCCGGCGTGCTGCTGTCGCTGATCAAGAGCCCGCTGACGATGCCTGAGCGAATGTTCGCGGTGGTTTCGTATTGGCCAAAGGCGACGGTGCAGGCGGCGATCGGCGCGGTTCCGCTCATGGCCATGAAGGCGGCGGGGATGCCAACCGCCCCCGGAGAGACCATCTTGGCGGTCGCCGTGGCGAGCATCGTCGTTACCGCCCCCCTCGGCGCGCTGGCCATCAAGTGGGTGGGCGAGCGGACGCTTGAGCCCGCTCCGGAAACCATCCATTCGGCCGTGGACGCCTTGGACGAGAGCCGTTGATTAACCGTGTTTCAATCCCTCCATCCCCGGCAAAATAGAGGCTTGCGAAAACCCCGCCCATGCTGTAGCTTCCACGCCTTTTATTGCACGGCAACACACCGCCAAGCTTTCGCGGACACTCTTACGGCGCTTGCGGCTGACACGACGGTGTATGTGCATGGAACAATGAAAACCTAACAAAAAGGAAAATATCATGGGTTTATTCAACCTGTTTAACTCGAGCAAGACCGTGGTGGTCGTCGATGGGGTATCCCTGAACGAAGCCTTGGGCATGAAGGGCAAGGTTCCGCCGCGCAACCAGTTGCAAATGCTGCGCCGCCTGTCCCGCTTTACGGAACGCGAAAAGGTCGGCATGGTGGTCGTGCTCTCTGGCAGCCCGCTCCACAAGGCCCCCGCCGGCAAGAAGTTCGAAGGCATCACCGTGCTATACAGCAAGTCGCCCACAGCGCATGCAAAACATGTGGTGAAAGTGGCTGCGTCCAAAGGTACTGACACCATCGTGGTTTCCGGCAACG
>DAOVNC010000009.1 GCA_030630445.1 Kiritimatiellales bacterium
CCGCCCATGAAGCAATTCAAGAAGGATCTTGAAGCGGCGGGCATAGAATATCTTGACGATCAAAACAGGCGGGCGGATTTCCATTCCTTGCGGCATACCTTCGCGACCTGGAACGCACTGGCCGGAACCCCGCTTCAAATCACCAAGCAGCTCATGCGACATAGCGATGTAAAATTGACAGACGGGGTCTACACCCACATTCAGCACTTGCAGACTACCGAAGCAATCGACCGCTTGCCTTCTATCGAATCCCCCTCAATAGCCCCCTTAAAAGCTGGCTCGGCATGGCCTTTTACGTCTCGTACTGACGAAGATGGAGAATTAATTGAATTCCTCAAACCCCTTGATAGTAAGAAGTTTAGTCTCGACGTGGCGCAAGCTGACGTGAAAAGACAATGGCGGAGAGGGAGGGATTCGAACCCTCGGTATACCGTTAAGCACACACACGCTTTCCAAGCGTGCTCTTTAAACCACTCAGACACCTCTCCTGAAGTTGAGCGAGTCGGGAAGCTACAGGCTTCAAATTCGAAAATCAACCGGGTTTTCCCAGAAAATGGTTTGAGACCCTCGCATCTCCGCCTTGGCAAGGATGCGACACCTCACCCTGACTGGTCATTCCCGCGCACAAAGTTGTTTTATCGCACCGGCAAATTCCTGTCCCAGACGGAGCTGTCCAGCGGCATTGTAGTGCACGGTGTCGGGAAGCATGCCGAAACCATCGGTCGAAACCATTTTCACCCGATCAATGGCTTCGGGCCGGCCCGACGCTGCATCCGCCGCCGCCATCTGGTTTCGGATTTTGTCGCGATGCGTAAATCTGGCCAAGGGCGGTTCATGGGGGAGCACCTGCCCAAAAACCATGGGTATGGGTTCTTCGAGGTCCAAGTCCTCGGCGATGCGCCGGTGAAGTCGTTTCAGGCTGGTGGCATAGGCCGTGGCCGACACCTCGTTTTTGCTGTCCTGCTCCCCCTGCATCCAGAGGAATCCCCTGACCACCGGGGTGTGGCCCTGATCTTCAAGAGCGCCGATACCGGCACGGAACCGTTCGCGCATCTTGGCGTAGAGACTGCCTTGGTTGCCATCGCCGGGCTTCTCCCCGGGATAGAAGTTCCGATGTCCAGGAACAGGATCTCCGCCCACCCACCGATTGCCATTCCAGCCGTGATGCAGGGGTTGCCCGCTGGCATGATATTTAATGAGATAGACCGGCCGGTCCGCCGTTGCCATGGCCAAGGCAAAGCCGAGTTCCGGCCCAAACTCCCCTACCCGCGCAGAGGTCTTTGTCTTGCCCGGAACGAACGGCTCGAATGCGCTTCCGTTCCAAAAAAAGGCGTGGGGTATGGCTTTGGTTTTGGCATACCCGGCGGGAAGGTTTTTAATTTTTGCGATACCCTGCATGTTGGACTGTCCCCCGAGAATGTAGACGTCCACCTTTTTTTTCACAGCAGGTGCAGGGAGGACCAAGACGACCAGTAGCTCAACCGCAATCCAAATATATAAACGTTTCTTCATCTGTTGACCTCCTTGGCTAAACCACGCCGCTACCCACGAAAAATAATAAACTTGCGGGCAACAAAGTTGATGAGCGTGGTGGAGACGGCCTTGGCGACGTAGGAAAAGCTGAAGGAAAGGCCAAAGTTGCGGATCAATGTTGCCCCGATTTCCGTGCCGATGCCGACACTGATGGCGGAAACCAGATAGAACAACCCGATCTCCTTCCATCGGCTGTGCTTGCCGGCCTCGAAAACAAACCGCACGTTCAAGAGATAGGCAACCAGGTTGGAAACCATGAAGGCGCATACATTTGAAATACGAAAATTGACGACGCGCACACTTTCCTCAATCGGATCGACTTGCATGTTGAACAGACGCACCAGCACATCGTCCTGGGTCAGTGCCGGAAAAAGTAGCCAAGCCACCAAAAAGCAGACCGCCATATCGATGCCCAGCGCAAACCCTCCGCATAAAGAATACTTTATGAACTGGATACCGGAGTGATTCTTTTCAAGCAGGACTTTTTTCAAATTCGCCATAAGTCTAAGCTACCCCAGTCCCCGGTAATTAGCAAATTCCAACTTAAAGAAATGCCCCGGACTCCTATTTTTTTATCGTGCGCAGCCGTCCGAAATGCTAGCGTCTAAACCGAAGTTAGGAAAAGGAACAAAGCCCTACGTGGTTCGCGGAAATAGACAGACTTCCTCTTACCCAATGATTCCTAAAAGGGAGCTTAGCTTCGGATCGGCGCCTGCATGCCCTTGAAAAAGGGAGGGTTCCGGAAACCGGTTTGATTCGCGCCCACATCTATCACACGGTGATAGAGGATTGTCTACGGTCGGCCAACGCGGGGCTCCTTCTCCTCACTTCGTTTTTTTGGTTCGTAATGCGCAACGGGTAATTCGTAATCTCCTCCTCCCATAAATTCGCGTGCATTGAACCACTCCCTCTGGTTGTTATTGAACCGTGCCTTTGGCACTATTTCCTTCCGGAAATTATGCATTGCGCTTTCAGAAATTATCGCTTCGCGGGCGTTCATTCGCGCTTCAATTTCTTCCCAAATCCCGCTATCTTTCCGTGCATGGATCTTTTCGAGGGACAATCCAAAGCTCCGAAGCCCAAGGCCGGCGTGGGCACCGCCCCGCTTGCAGCGCGGATGCGCCCGCAGGCGCTCGATGAAATCGTTGGGCAGGATCACATCCTTGGGAGCGACAAGCTACTGCGGCGCGCCATCGAGGCCGACCGCATCAGCAGCATCATCCTCTATGGTCCACCCGGTTGCGGAAAGACGACGCTGGCGGAGGTGATTGCCAAAACCACTGATCGTCGCTTCGAACGCACCAGCGGCGTGCTGGCCAACGTCGCGATCCTGCGCGAGCTTCTCAAAGCGGCTGTCCACTGGAAAAAAATGAACGGGCAAGAGACGATCCTGTTTATCGACGAGATCCACCGCTTCAACAAATCCCAGCAGGACGTATTGCTTCCCTATGTTGAAAACGGCGACATCATCCTCATCGGAGCCACCACGCACAACCCCTTCTTTTTCATCAATACCCCGCTCAACTCGCGCTCGCAGATTTTCCAGCTCCGGCCGTTGGACGAGGCATCGGTCGTGAAGGTGCTGGAACGCGCGCTGACCGCACCGACGGGTCTGAACGGGCTCGTCACCGCATCGGAAGACGGGCTGGCGCATCTCGCGGCGGTTTGTGAAGGCGATGCCCGCCGCGCGCTGAATGCACTGGAGATCGCCGCCCTCACCACCCCGCCGAACGACGGCGGCATGGTGCATCTAACAAAACATGAGATTGAAGAGTCGGTACAGAAGAAGGCCGTGAACTACGACCACGACGAAGACGAACACTACGACACCATCTCGGCCTTCATCAAAAGCGTGCGCGGCTCCGACCCCAACGCAGCGGTCTACTGGCTGGCCAAGATGCTCTATGCCGGAGAGGATCCACGTTTCATCGCGCGGCGGCTGGTGATCCTCGCCTCGGAGGATATCGGCAACGCCGACCCGCGCGGGCTTACGCTCGCCGTCTCCGCGATGCAGGCGGTCGAATTCATCGGGATGCCCGAAGGCCGCATCACGCTCTCGCAAGCCACCACCTACCTCGCGTGCGCCCCGAAGAGCAACGCGGCCTACCTCGCCATAAACGCCGCACTCGGCGACGTTGAAAACGGACGCACCCTGCCCGTGCCCAAGCATCTTCAAAGCGGCCCGAAGCCCGATAAAGGCGATGTGGAATACAAGTATGCCCACAATGGCGACGGCCACTTTGTCGATCAGGAATATGTCCCGACCGACAAGGTCTACTACGAGCCGACCCACCAAGGCTACGAGGAGACCATCCGCAAGCGCATCGAACACTGGAACGGCCTGCGGAACCGCAGAACGCCGAACAAGGACGCAAAGCGAGGCTGGAGGAACGACGGCAACGACCACAGGGAGAGGCAATCCTGAATGTCGAAGGAACGGATACGCCGCGAAATCGCAGAAGCCCGCAAAGTGGGATACCGCCCTGCATCTGTTGGTTGCCGGACTGGGGTGATTTTCGTCTGGATATCGACATCAGAACTGCTACGTTTGTTTCACCCAAAAGGAGATCGAGTTAAACCAATGTGCAAGAAAATCCATGTGGCAAAGGCAAAGAATGATGGATGGGTCGTCCGCGAAGGGCGCAAAGCCCGACCGACACGTACATTCAAAGTAAAAACCGATGCGGTCAGAGCGGCAAAGAAAATGGGCCATTCCGGCGGATTTGTTGTGATTCATAATGCCGACGGAAAAATTTCAGAAGTCAGGCGGTACAAATCCGCAACGGGCAACGAAAAGGTTCACGTACAGTCCGCTCCGGTTAAAAGCCGCCTGTCGAAACCAGACATCTACAGAGCCATTGCCACCGTTGAAATGAAAACCGCTGTCGGCTAGACATTGTTCATGGACAACAACGGCAACGTCTTCATCAACTGTCCGTTTGACTCGGAGTACAGCCCTCTCTTCGATGCCATCCTGTTCACCGTATTCTGTTGCAGCTTCAGACCGCGCTGCGCCTACGAGGCCGGCGACGAGGATCGCCTCAACCGGATTTGCGCAATTATCAAAGAGTGCGATTACGGCATCCACGACCTCTCCAGAACCGAGTTGAACGCCGAAAACCTGCCGCGTTTCAACATGCCGCTCGAACTGGGCATATTCATCGGAGCAAAACGGTTTGGCGGGTCACATCAGAAGAAGAAACACTATCTCACTCTGGATACCGAAAAGTATCGTTATCTAAAGTTTATCTCGGATCTGGGCGGACAGGATCCCAAGGAGCACAACAACGATCCAGCCGAAGCAATCAAAAGGGTTCGCAACTGGCTGAAATCCCATTCGGACGGCTCCATGCCCGGCGCAACAGCCATCCAGAACCATTACAGGAATTATCTAGTCCAGCGACTCAACCTTCTAATTGAAAACAACTTAACAGAAGAAGATGCGGAATACAGCGACACGACCAGCATCATGGAAGCATGGGTCGACTTCCACCTGTCTTAGAAACCGGCAACGAACCGACTCACTTATATGCCCCGGACCAAACAACAGCTCCGCACGGAAATTGCCGCCAAACGCAAGGCGCTGGAACCCGAATGGCTGGAACCCGCCAGCGCTCGGGTGGTGGAAAATTTCCAGGCACTGGATGCCTTCCAATCCGCAAAAACCGTCGCGCTCTACATCGCCATTGGCGGCGAAGTGAATCTCGAAACGCTGTTTCCAACGTGCTGGAAACTCGACAAGCGCACGTGTATTCCTGTTTTCAACGAGGGAACCAAACTCTATGAAATGGCCGAAATCGCGGATGACACCCCCTGCCGCATAGGCCACTACGGCATCCGCGAGCCGATCTCCCCCACCCTCGTTTCCATGGAACAAATCGACTTGATTGCCGTGCCCGGCGTCGCTTTCGACCCACAGGGCAACCGTCTAGGACGCGGCGGTGGCCACTATGACCGCCTGCTGGACGGCTTTTCCGGAGATGCAGCCGCCGTCGCCTTCGATTTCCAGATTCTGCCCGGAATCCCCACCGATGCGCACGACAAGCCCGTGCAGTGCATTGCGACCGAATCGAAAATTCTTAATATTTGAACGAACGTTAGACAAAGCCTGCTGTCGCAGTATAGTATTGCGCGTTCAAACAATAAGGGGATCGCTTCCGCCCAGATGTTGCAACACCATTGCTTCGGGCTTTCCATGGGGCGCGATCCAACATGAAAAGGAGGTTTACCATGGAAGAAATGTTTACCGGACAGGCTTTGATCGTCAACATTGCCTTTATTGTGCTTGGATTCTTTTTCCATGCATACATCACCAAAACCAACGCCATAGCGGCCAGCAAGCAGAGCAAGTCCATTCTGGACAAGGCCCAGAAGGAAGCCGACATCGTGCGCCGCGAAGCCAAGGTACAGGCCAAGGATGCCGTGCTGCGCGCCCGCGAAAATTCCGAGAAGGAAAGCTCCTCCCAGCGCAAGGATATTCTGGACTTGGAAAAACGGGTGGTCGGGCGCGAAAAAAACCTTTCGAGCAAACTGGAAATGCTCAGCAGCAAGGATCTGCAGCTCGCGGGGCGTCTCACCGAAGTCCAAGACCAGAAGGATGTGCTCAAGGAAAAGGGAAAAGAACTCGAAGGCCTGATCCAGGAAGAAACCAACCGCATCGAAAAAGCGGCCAACCTCTCCAAAGACGACGCCCGTAAAACCATCATGACCCGCATGGAAGACGAGTTGAAAGCCGAAGCCGGCGGTTTGATCCGGCATGTTCAAAAAGAAGCCAAGCAAGAGGCCGAAAAGAAGGCCCGGGAACTCATTGCCATCGCGGTTCAACGCTACGCCGCCGAAACCGTGTGCGACCTTACAACCAGCACCGTGTCCCTTGTAAGCGACGACATCAAGGGCCGTATTATCGGCCGGGAAGGCCGCAACATTAAATCGTTTGAAGCCGAAACGGGTGTCAATGTACTCATTGACGAAACCCCGGAAGTGGTGGTTCTTTCCAGCTTCGACCCCATTCGCCGCGAAGTGGCGCGCATAGCCCTTGAAGAGCTGATCGAGGACGGACGCATCCATCCCGTACGCATCGAGGAAACCGTCGCCAAGGTGCGCAAAGAACTCGATACCAGCATCCGTCGCGCAGGAGAGGAAGCCCTCTTCGGTCTCGGAATCACCGGCGTCGCTCCCAAACTCGTGCAAATCCTCGGCAAGCTGAAGTTCCGGACCAGCTACAAGCAAAACGTACTCGACCATTCCGTCGAGGCCGCGCACCTTCTTGCCATCATGGCGGCCGAATTGGGGCTCGACGTCAAACTGGCCAAGCGCATCGGAATTTTCCACGATATCGGCAAGGCCGTCGATCACGAGGTTGAGGGTGGACATGCGACCATTGGCGCCAACCTGCTCAGGAAACATGGCGAGGACAGCGTGGTCTACACCGCCATCGGCGCCCAGCATGAAGACATGGACCGCTCCAACGTCTATGCCGTGCTGTGCGATGCCGCCGATGCCATGACCGCTGCGCGGCCGGGCGCACGCATGGAAACCACCGACCTCTACATCCAGCGACTCGAAAAAATCGAGAAGATCTGCAACCAATATGCAGGCGTCAAAAGCAGCTACGCCGTCCAGGCCGGACGCGAGGTACGCATCATGGTCGAACCCGAAACATTCACCGACCATGCCACCCAATTGCTGGCTCGCAACATTGCCAAGCAGATCGGCAAGGAAGTCAAGGTTCCGGGCGTCGTCCGCGTCACCGTAATCCGCGAAATGCGATGCGTCGAATATGCAAAATAATGCGTAATGCGTAATCGGACTATCACCCATTACGCATCACGAAAAGGAAACCCATGGGCAAACTGGTTGAACTAAAGCATCCGCTGGTGAGCCATCACCTGGCCACCTTGCGCGACCAATCCACCCCGCCGCACCAGTTTCGCGAGCAGGTCCGCCGCCTCTCCCTGCTGCTCGCCTACGAAGCAACGGCCGGACTGCCCCTCAAACCCGTCAGCGTCAGGACCCCGCTTACGGAAACAGAATGCGAAGAGCTGGGTTGCCGAATTGGCCTTGTTCCAATCCTGCGTGCCGGGCTAGGCATGTCCGATGCCGTTCAGGATTTGATTCCGCAGGCCGAGGTGTGGCACCTCGGTTTCTATCGCGACGAGTCAACATGCCAGCCCATCGAATACTACCAAAAATTTTCCGCCCACCCGCCAGAGACCGCCTTTATCCTCGATCCCATGCTGGCCACGGGCGGTTCCGCCTGCGAAGGCATCGACAGGGTGAAGAAATGGGGGGTGGATAAAATTTCCCTGCTCTGCATCATCGCCGCGCCGGAGGGCATCGAAAAGGTTTCCGCCGCACATACCGATGTCGATATTTTCGTCTGCGCCATTGACGACCACCTCAATGAAAATGCATACATCGTTCCCGGACTCGGCGACGCCGGCGACCGCATTTTCAACACGCTGTAGAAAATAGAAACCCAAACCAAAGGAGTAGTACCATGAATAAAGCAGCTAGATATTTGACCGTTCTGGTCTTGTTTGCTGTAGCCACCACCGCAACCGTGCGGGCACACTGTCAGATTCCCTGTGGAATCTACAACGACGAAGCCCGCTTTGTCCTCATGAAAGAGCACGTGGCCACCATCGAGAAATCGATGAAGCAGATCGAGGCGGACCCCAACCAAAACCAGACCGTGCGCTGGATTATGAACAAGGACAAGCATGCCGACGAGCTGAGCGAGATTGTGACCTATTATTTCATGGCGCAGCGCATCAAGCCCGGCAAGGAAAACTATGAGCAGGAACTAAAGGCCCTGCACGGCATCCTGGTTTATTCCATGAAAGCCAAGCAAACCACTGATCTCGCAAACGTAGAAAAGCTCAAGGAACTCATCCACGACTTCGAGCACAGCTACATGGGCGAAAAGCATACGCATTAGATTGTAGCCGCGATCAGATGCAACGCCGTTGATTGGTGTAGAGCGCGGCTCTCGAAGAGGCCGCGCTGATCCTGCCCGAGCGACCAACGCGCCCCCTCCGGGAGGCACGTCCTACACCAGGGTTGAAAAGGACTTGGAGAAGGTCACTCTGTCTACATTCACCACCAAAGCTTGTAGGCAGCTCCGAGCTGGAAGGCGTTTTCGATGTGGCGGATTTTCGGCGGCTCCATGTCGGGCTCGCCGATGACTTCGACGACATCGAAGCGGAAATAGTCCGGCGGTGGCTTTTGACGCTTAAGGTAGCCCACCGCGGCACGGGAGAGGCGGTGGCGCTTGGCTTTGTTCACGGCGGAGATGGGCCGCCCAAAGTCCTCGTTTTTGCGGGTCTTGACCTCGACAAAAACCAGCACGCCGCCGTGCTCGGCAATAATGTCTAGCTCATCGCGCTTCCCGACCCGCACGCGCTGGCCGATGATTTTGTAGCGCTTCTTTTTCAGGAACCGGACGGCAAGTTGCTCGCCCCACCGCCCCGACTTCAGATGGGCGGGTTCGTCGGATTTCCCGAACCATTGCTTAATCCACCACTTCATACCCTACCAACCCTTAACTGGATCTTTTTTACAAAATGATTAAGGACAAAATAATTATTCCACACCGGATCGGAAATCATTTTGTCCTTAATCATTTTGTCGAACGATTTTTTCGTAGAGGGCGATATAGTCCTTGGCCATGTGCACGACGGAAAAGTCCTGCTTCATGGCGCGTTTCATCAGCGCCTTCCATTTTCCGGAGTTTGCAAAAACCCTGAAGGCGCGTTCCAGACAGTGGAAAAACGCATCGGAAGAATCTTCATGAAACTTGAATCCGGTGCCGGCCTTTTCGGCGGCATCGACCACCGAGTCTTCGAGTCCGCCTACCCCGTGCACGAGCGGCAGAGTTCCGTAGCGCATGCTGTAGAGCTGGTTCTGGCCGCAGGGTTCGAACTCGGAGGGCATCAGGAACAGATCCGCCCCCGCCTCGATCCGGTGCGCCTTCTCGCGTGAAAACTCGATCCACGAACAGACCTGCTTCGGCCAGCGTTCCGTCCACTCGCGGCAGGCCTGCTCATGGGCAGCATCCCCGGTTCCAAGTATAACGAGCTGTGCGCCGGACGCAACGATGCGGTCGATGGCCCCTGCGAGGAGATCGATCCCCTTTTGCGTCACGAGGCGCGTGATCATTCCAAGCAGTGGAACTTTTGGATCGGTTTCGAACCCGGCGGCCTCCTGCAGGGAACGCTTGCACTCCGCCTTGCCGGAAAGGTCGGCGGCGGAATAGCTGGCCGTAATGTAGGGGTCGGTTTCGGGGTTCCAGCGCGAATAGTCGATCCCATTGAGGATGCCATGGAGTACCTTGCTGCGCTCGCGCATCACCCCGTCGAGCCTGCATCCAAACCGCGGGGTTTGGATTTCCCTGGCATAGTTCGGGCTGACAGTGTTGATGGCCGTTGCACCCACCAGTCCGCCTTTCATGGTGTTGATTTCACCATAGAATTCGAGGGTTTGCATCGTGTAGCAACTCTTGGGTAGCGAGGTCATGTAGAATTTTTCGGAGGGCGCCCAACCCTGGTGCGCGAGATTGTGGATGGTGAAGAGCGTCTTTTCCTTTCCGCCGCGCAAGTGGCCGTCGATGCCGTGATGGAGAAACAGGGGAATCAATCCGGTCTGCCAATCGTTGCAGTGTACGATGTCCGGTTGCAGATTCCATTCGTCGATCAGTTTGACCGCCGCCTTCTGGAAAAAAAGAAAGCGCTCGAAGTTGTCGGCATAGCCGTGTCCGCCGGAACCATAGATACCGTGCCGCTCGAAAAACTCTTCGCTATGGATAAAGTAGGTGGTCACGCCCTCGAACTGCTGCATCCAGACGGTTCCGACATACCAAGCGTGGCCGAGCGGAATATGTAGTTCAATATCGCAGGGTTGCAGGCCATATTTTTCGCGATCGACCTGCCCGTAGAGGGGAATCATGCGAATCACCTCCTGCCCCTGTTTTGCCAACGCCTTGGGCAAAGCCGCCGCAACATCTCCTAGACCGCCCGTCGAGGCAAATGGTACGATCTCGCTACTCGCAAAAACAATTTTCATATTTACACCGTAAAGGAACCCCTCATGAGCTTCGAGAAACAACTTCTTCAATTTATGGCCGCCGCCAACTATCGACCGATGAAACAACACGAACTCGCCCGGGCGCTGCATGTTGATTCCAAAGGGCAGCGCTCCGATTTCCGCCACGAGCTTTACGGTTTGGAGGAGGCCGGGAAAATCGTGCGCCAGCGCCAAAACCGATGGTCGCTTCCAGACACCGGAAACCAGGTGGAAGGAACGCTCAAGATCATGGCCAAGGGCGGCGCGATCTTCATCCCCGAACAGGAAGGTGAACCCGAGATATACATCGGCGACAAAAACACCGGCGTCGCCCTGCCCGACGACAAGGTTGCCATCGAGGTCTTCCACTCCGAATATGTCGAACGCCGACGGGGCAAGCAGCAGGATCTGCGCGCCGAAGGCCGCGTGGTCAAGGTGATCGAACGCGCCAGCGACCAGACCGTCGGCCTGCTGCGCCGCACACCCTACTATTCCTACGTCATCCCCGACGCCCCCGGCTTCAAGCACGACGTCCGCATCGGCGACACTAAGGACATTCCCGAAAACCACAAGGTGCTCGTGAAGCTCAACGTCTGGACCGATCCCTACCAGCCGCTCACCGGAAGCATTCTCGAAGACCTCGGCGAAAGCTCGGCACCCGGCGTGGACATCGACAGCTTGCTGCGCGGTGCCGGAATCACGGAAGAATTCCCCGCCGATGTCGTTGCAGAAGCTGAAGGGCTCTCCGGCAAAATCACGGCGGAGCAGCTCGAAGGGCGGCGCGACCTGCGCGAGGCCGTCACCTTCACGATCGACCCCGAAACGGCGAAGGACTATGACGATGCCGTGTCGCTCGAACCCCATCCCGATGGCGGGTGGCTGCTCGGTGTGCATATCGCCGACGTCTCCACCTTCGTCCAACCCGGCACGCTGATTGACAAGGAGGCTTTCCGCCGGGGCAACAGCATCTATCTCGTCGACCGCGCCGTCATGATGCTTCCACGCGAGTTGACCACCAAGGTGTGCAGCCTCAATCCCGAAAACGACCACCTCTCCCATTCCGTCGAGCTGCACCTCAGCCCCGATGGCGAAATCCTCGGCTATGAAAGCTTCCCTTCCGTCATCCACTCCAAGGCGCGCCTGACCTACACGCAAGTGCAGAAATTCATCGACGGCGCAAGCGACCACGGCATCCCGGAAATCGTCGTCCAGCGGCTGGAAAACCTCTGCCCGCTCGTGCGGAAAACCCGGGTGCTGCGCGTCGCGAACGGCTCGGTTGAAATCAACACCCCCGAAATCGAAATCAAGCTTAACGATCAGGGCAAGGTTGAAAAAATGATGCCGCGCTCGGAGTCGAAGGAGGCCTACCAACTGGTCGAAGAGTGCATGTTGCTGGCAAACTGCGCCGTTGCCGAAATTCTGATCGCCGCCGAAAAGCCGTCGATCTACCGCGTCCATGAAGAGCCCGACGAAGAGCAATGGGCCGCCATGGGCATGGAATTGCAGGCCCTCGGCATCCCGAAGCTTCCGCAGTCCCGGCAGGAGATCAACGAAGCCGTCAAGCTGGCGGTCGGCACCGCCGTGGAATACACCGCCAACCTTGCGATCCTTCGCAACTTTAAGCGCGCCGAATATTCCTCCACGCAGATCGGCCATTTTGGTTTGGCGTTCGATGACTACACCCACTTCACCTCGCCCATCCGCCGCTATCCCGACCTGCTCGTACACCGCATGCTCAAGGCCGTGGAAACCGGACAACAACTCCCCATTTCGGGGGATCGGATCGAAGAGATTGCCAAGCACTGCAACGAAACCGAAAAGCAGGCCGACGGGCTTGAACGGCAGAGCATCGAAAAAAAGCGGATGGAATACTACAGCGAGATCATGAACTCATCGCTCACCGCCACTTTCAAGGGCTACATCGTTTCCATCAAAGGCAAGGGCATGATCGTCGAGCTGCCCGACTCGCTCCAACGCGGCATGGTCACCTTCGCCTCCATCACCTCCGACTGGCTCGAAGCCAACGCGGAAATGACGCAGGCCAAAACGCGTGGTGGAAAAGTGCGCTACACCATTGGCGACGAAGTGGAGGTCGCGCTCGCCAAGGTGGATACCGCCCGCGGGTTCGTTGATTTTACGATGGCCGACCAAGTCGCCGCACCTTCCCGCCGCTCAAGAAAACCGCGTATTCAGCCCGATCTAAAAACTGGAAAACCACGTCGCCAAGGCCGGCGCCGCAGGCGCTGACAGAACAAATCCACAGGCCATCTATCCAGCCGTCGGTAATGGAATGGGTTCAGCCGCTTTGACCAGCCGGATCGCCAAAAGGCAATTGTTTTTAAAGGGACAGATTTCACCGCAATATTGATGTCGCCAATTTTCCGCACATCCATAATAGCCGTGGTTGAAAAAATCTTGCTCAGCCTCTACCCATCCAATCCATCGATTGTATTTTTGTCCCATGTACCAACGATTTTCGCTTACCGCTTGTTGATACCGCTCTACCTGCCAAAGTGTAAGTTCATGAAACCCGACGCACTTCGGTGCCCCCGTCTCTTCTGTGTGGCTGTTATCTGAACCCGTTTGCTTTACAGTGCTTCTCTTGGCACTCATTGGATACACCTTATTGATTCCTACAATATAAGGAGCATCGGGCGTGCCATACTGACGGGAAACTCGAGGAAATATCGGTCACCGCAATCCTACCGATTGCCACTGGATGGATATCATTCCTCCGAAAATAAAAACGTCGCAGGACTGCGGCCGGACAGTGGATTCGAAGCGAAGGCGGAATGCTTCCGCAAGCGCGTTGACAGATTGTTAGGACACCCTATCCCGCCCGATAAAGGGGTTCGGTTTTCTTGTTGTGCAAGAAGTGCAGCGCAATAAGGCATTTGTTTCGGGAGGGACAAACACAGCCGCAATATTCAACGCGCCATTTATCGCCCATCATAGCCCGATCCCCGTTGTTGAAATCCTTTTCAGCGTCCTGCCAGGCCACGCAACGACCCTCTGCCTTGGAGAGATCAAGGCGATGGGCATCGACCGCCGTCCGGTATTGGATGATCTGCCAGTCTATCAGCTCGTGGATCCCGACACAGTTTTTGCCGTTTTCCAGCATTCCCTCAATCTTCGTGTTTTCTTGCTTTTTCATTTTCTACCTCCACGTATAGAAGGAGTATAAGCAATAAGAGTGCCGAAAATGAAAACCCGGGGATTATTCTGCGACGAGCGTACGGGTGATTTCGCCGATATACATCCGATGGAAATCGTTTTTCGGATAGTTTTTCATGATGGAGTCATCGAGGAAATTGGCGGGTTCCAGATCCTGGAAATAGAGCTTGCGGCATTCCAGCACCAGCCGCGCCTCCCCGAAATAGACCGATCCGTTTTCTGCTTTGAGCGGGGTAAAGCCACACTCTGCCGCCTTGTCGGTCTCGCGACCGGAGCGGCTGCCACAAAAGTTGAGCTGGGGCTTATATTTTTCGTCAAAGAACGATAGGGTGAACACCTCGCCCTTTTCCATGAATTCGTAGGTGTAGCGCTGCGGGCGGACAAAGCAAAAGCAAACCGGCTTGAACCAGAGTTCGCCCATGCTCCCCCAGCTGGCGGTCATGGTATTGAAATGCTCCGGTGTGCCGGCTGTGATAAGCATCCATTCCTGTCCGATTAGATGGATCGGGTTGCCCTCGATCTCGATGGGCTTGATCTCTTTGAACGCGCTCATTTTTTCTCGTCTTTCCTGAGGGTGAGCTGCAGCTCCGGCGACCACGGCGAATTTTTGGAGCTGATGAAATACAGCCCATTTCCTGTCTTTCCCCACAATCCCAGGGTAATCGTTGGAGTTTCGGATTTCCGGATTTTCTCCAACAATGCCGCATCCTTGATCGGGACACGCACCCAGCGAGCGGCCTCCCACTTGAATCCGTTGAGCGCAGCGACGGGGGCCCCCCAAAGCTTGGAATCGCCAAGATTCAAAAGCGGCTCACCGGTTGCGGATTCCCAGGGCACATCGCGGAACGCGCTATAGCCATAGCAGGATTCGCCGGGCTGTGCATTCTGCCCCCCCGCACCCAGGTTCCCTGTGCCCTCTCCCCAGGCCGCGTTATGGGCGGTGTTGACCATCGGCGCCACAATCAGGCTTGTTTTTTCATCCATGGCATTGTGCTGGCGGAACCGCAACTCCGCGCCGATGATTTCGTTGGTCACGCTGGAAAGATCAAATGCAATGATCGTGCGAATATTCGGCGCATGGGCAATGGCCAGCGTTTCGTTTGCCCCGTTGTTGCGGTTGCGCTTATTGCTCCGTCCAAAATTATCCTTTGACGCCGACAACACCAGCAGTTCATCTCCGCCGAACGACGTTGACGCAACACATCCGATTAAAAACGCTACATAGATACTCTTCATTGTCCATCCTCCTTCGATAGGTAGGAAACTATAGATATCCAGCCCTCGGAAAACAAGCCCGCGTATATCGTGACTATGTTGATCGTATTTCTAATTTTTATATTGAACAAAATACCCTATGGGGGTATCTACCCACCAGAACGCAGGAGGTTCCATGAAAGGCCATACAACTACGCATGCCGAAAATAAAACCCGCCTCGCCCGCATCGAAGGGCAGGTTCGCGCGGTCGGGCGCATGATCGATGACGGCGAATACTGCATCGACATCGTCACCCAGGTCCAAGCCGCCCGCTCGGCGCTGCAATCCGTCAGCAAGATCATTCTCGAAAAGCACCTCAAGCACTGCGTCGCCGCCGCGCTCGAAGCGCATGACGAAGCCGACATCGACCAAAAGCTTGAAGAAATCATGGTCGTCATCAAACGGATGGAAAAATAACCGAACAAGGAGCAGTAAAATGAAAAGAAGAACAGCAACCGTACTACTCATGGCCGCCATCGCCGGCGTTGGATTGAGTGCCGCCCAGGCCGAACATCCGACAGCTTCGAAGAAGGCCCCGAAAAAGCAAACCGTCTGCCCGGTGATGGGCGGCAAGATCAACAAGGCTCAATATGCCGATGTAAAAGGCAAGCGCATCTATGTCTGCTGCCCCGGCTGCATCGGCAAGATCAAGGCCGATCCCGGAAAATACATCAAGAAAATGGAAGCCGAAGGTATCGTGCTGAACAAAACCCCGAAAAAGGCCGCGGCAAGCAAGGAGCACGACCACGCCCCGATCAAGGGCTACGCCGAACACGAGAAATAAGCACCAAGGGAACCGCGAATGAACACGAACCATCACAAAAGGAAAATATCCATGCATCTCCCCCCCCATTCATTGGAACCCCCTTTTCGTATACTTCGTGTCTTTCGTGGTTCCATTCTCCTTTGTTCCATGGCACTCGGCATTCATGCCGATCCGTTCGGCACGAACCTGACGCTACAGGCCGTCCTTGACTACGGCACGGAAAACAATCCCCGGCTCCAAGCCGCCTTCAACCAGTGGAAAGGTGCAGAGGAAAATATTGCCGTACAGAAGGGATTGCCCGACCCCACCCTCTCCTACGGCTACTATTTCGAATCGGTCGAAACCCGTGTCGGCCCACAGAACCAGCGTTTTGGACTCTCCCAGAAGTTTCCGGGCTTCGGAAAGCTATCCTTGCGCAAGTCCATTGCCACCGATCTTGCTTCAACCTTCGGGGAACGCTACAAACAGGAAAAGCTCAACCTCGACCAGCGGATCTCCCAAGCCTATGCCGAGCTGCACTACCTCAAGCGCAGCACCGAAATCACCGAAGACCGCATCCGCCTCATCCAAGATCTGGAAAAAGTCGCCCGCACCCGCTACAAAGCCGGTGCCCCGATGGCAGCCATCCTGCAAGCGCAGGTGGAACTCGGGCGCCTCGAAGACCGCCGGAATTCACTGAACGACCAACGTGCTCCGCAAACCGCCCGCCTCAACGCCGCGCTCAACCGCCCCGCGGCGGCAACGCTCCCTTGGCCCGCCACACTGCCCTACCGCGCCATCGAGTCCGATGCCGAGACCCTGCACACCCAGATCCGTCGCACCAGCCCCGAGCTTGCCGAACTCGGCCACCAAATCGAACAGGGCGACCACCAGATCCAACTTGCCAGGCGCGAACGCCTCCCCGACTTTTCCCTCGGCGTGCAATACATCGACACTGGCGATGCCGCCATCCCCGTGCCCGGCAGCGGCAACGATCCAATCATTGGAACCGTCGGCATCACCCTCCCCATTTGGTTCGGAAAAAACCGGGCGAGAATCGAATCCGCCGCCTACCTCAAAACCGCCGCCCAACTCGCCCTCGAAAACCGCGAGAAAACCCTCGATGCCGACATCCGCCAAACCCTCTTTCAACTGCGCGATGCCGACCGCAAGATCAACCTTTATAAAGAGAGTCTCATCCCCAAAGCCCAACAGTCGCTCAAAGTCAGCCGCAAAGGCTATGAATCCGGCCAACTTGAATTCATCAACCTCATCGACGCCGAGCGCATGCTGCTCGAATTCCAGCTCTCCTACGAACGCGCCCGCGCCGACCACCTCATCCACCGCGCCAAACTCGCCCAGCTCACCGGAATCGATTTTTTGAATGAAGACGATGCCTCCAGCTTCGTTGCGCACGAAAGGAACACACCATGAAACGCCTTAAATTCATCCTGCCCATTATCGTCGCCCTCATTGCAGGGTTTGCTCTCCGCGGATTCTTCATCTCTCCGCCTCCGGCTTCCGATCCCCACCTCCATGCCCCAAGCTCCCTGCCTGAAATCTGGACCTGTTCGATGCATCCGCAGATCCAACTTCCAAAGGCGGGAAAATGCCCGATCTGCTTCATGGATTTGATTCCGCTCGAAACCGGCGACGACGAAGGCGGCGGTGAGCGCGAAATCAGCGTCAGCCCCTATGCCGCCAAACTCATGGAGCTAGAGACCGCCGAAGTGACCCGGCACTTCGCCGAGGCCGAAATCCGCATGGTCGGCAAGGTGGACTACGATGAAACGCGCGTCTCAACCATCTCCGCATGGGTACCCGGCCGCATCGACCGCCTGTTTGTCGACTACACCGGCGTTCCCGTCCAGAAGGGCGACCACCTCGCCGAACTCTACAGCCCCGAACTGCTCACCGCGCAGGAAGAACTCATCCAAGCCGTCCAAACCTTGGGAAAACTGAAAAACAGCCAAAGCAGCATGTTGCTCGAAACAGCGGAACTAACCATCATCGCCGCCCGCGAGAAACTCCGGCTGTGGGGCTTTACGGCGGAACAAACCGCAGAAATAGAAAAGCGGGGAAATCCAGACGACCACATGACCATCTATTCCCCCGGAGCCGGCATCGTGATCCATAAAAACGTGCAGGAAGGCATGTATGTAAAAACCGGGACGCGCATCTACACCATCGCCGATCTTTCCACGGTTTGGATCCAGCTCGATGCCTATGAAAGCGACTTGAACTGGCTTCGCTACGGCGGCGGGGTTGAGTTCACCACCGAAACCTATCCAGGAAAAACCTTCGAAGGCACCATCTCCTTCATCGACCCGGTCATCAACCCCGCCACCCGTACGGCCAAGGTTCGGGTGATCGTTGAAAATCCAGCCCTCGAACTCAAGCCAGGCATGTTTGTCCGGGCCGTTGCCCGACCGAAAGTGGCCGCCGATGGACGGGTGATGAATTCCGATCTGGCCGGGAAATGGATCAGCCCGATGCACCCCGAAGTGGTCAAGGACGGCCCCGGCAGTTGCGACGTCTGCGGAATGCCGCTCGTCACCGCCGAGTCGCTCGGCTATGTCGTTGAAAGCGAGGAGAACGCACCGCTGCTTATCCCGGCTTCGGCCGCCATGAAGACCGGCAAGCGGGCGGTCGTCTATGTCGAAATGCCTGAAAAAGAAAAGCCCACCTACGAAGGCCGCGAGGTTAAACTCGGCGTGCGCCTCGGCGATTTCCATGTGGTTGAAAGCGGACTGGACGAGGGTGAGCGGGTCGTCACGCGCGGGGCCTTCAAGCTCGATGCCGAACTGCAAATACGGGCCAAGCCCAGCATGATGAGTCCCGAAGGTGGCGGCACCCTTCCCCATATGCATCACGGCGGAACCCCCATGAAGGAAACCCCGCACCCCGCGTCCCAACCCATGAAAACGCCAGAAGAATTCAGCATCCAGCTCGGCACGGTGGTTGAGGCCTATTTTGAAATCCACACGGCGCTGGCCGGAGACGATCCCCAAGCCAGCCAGGCGGCCGCCGTCGCCATGAAGGAACAACTTGGAGAAGTCGACATGGGCCTTCTTGCAGGCGATGCGCACAGGGTCTGGATGGGGCATCTCAAAAACCTAAACGCCGTACTCGTAAAACTGGCGAGGGCGGAAAAAATCGAAAAGCAGCGCGAAACCTTCTACTCCCTCTCCCAGCAACTCGCCCAGACGGTACAGGTGTTCCCCGTCCAGCAACCCGTCTTCCAAGCCTTCTGCCCGATGGCCTTTGACAATGTCGGAGCCATCTGGCTGCAGAAGTCGGAGGAGGTGCTCAACCCCTACTTTGGCGAGATGATGCTTCGCTGCGGCGAAATCCAGGAAACCATCGGCGCGGCCGGAAACCAGCAGGAACACAACCATGAGTAACGAAAAACCACCTCGGCAGACCCCGGAGCAAAAGTCGCATCTCGGGCGGTTGATGAGGTTTTGCCTCGAAAACCGGCTGGTCGTTAGTCTTTTCACCCTGGCCGTGATATTTGCCGGCATTCTGGTGGCTCCGTTCGACTGGAAGGTCGGCGACCTTCAGCGCTATCCGGTTGCCGTTGATGCGATTCCGGACATTGGGGAAAACCAGCAGATCGTCTTTACCCAATGGATGGGCCGTTCCCCGCAGGACGTGGAGGACCAGATCAGCTATCCGCTAACCGTTGCCCTGCTGGGCGTACCGGGTGTGAAAACGGTCCGAAGCTACTCCATGTTCGGATTCTCCAGCATCTACATCATCTTCAAGGAAGATGTCGAATTCTATTGGTCGCGCACCCGCGTATTGGAAAAGCTCAACAGCCTTGCCGCCGACACCCTGCCCGCCGGAGTGCAACCGACCCTTGGCCCCGACGCCACCGCCCTCGGACAAATCTATTGGTACACCCTCGAAGGGCTTGATCCCGATGGAAAACCCACCGGCGGCTGGGATCCCGACGAATTGCGCACCATCCAAGACTGGTATGTCCGCTACTGGCTGCTCGCCGCCGACGGCGTCGCCGAAGTCGCCTCCATCGGGGGCTACGTCAAGG
>DAOVNC010000357.1 GCA_030630445.1 Kiritimatiellales bacterium
CCTGCAAGCAAGCACATAACCAGTGATTTCTTCATTTGTTTCTCCTTTTATTTCCCGTCGCGCTACTCAAATGTCCCCTCGTGGGTCGTTGACGCAATGGTTTGTTAAATGTAGGTGCAAATGTATACCGCAACCGCGACTTCGCGATCTACTGTCCATATGGACAGGTGGGGAGAGAACCGGGAGCCGGTTCGGAGGACGGCTAGATAATGCCGGAGCGAAAGGCCTTGGCGACGGCACCCGACTGGGACTGAACGTGTAGCTTGGTGTAGATGTTGTTGAGGTGGAAGGCGCCGGTGCGGCGGCTGACATCCAGCTTGTCCGCGATTTCCTGCACCGAGAGGCCCTCCGCGAGTAACTCCAGCACCTCGATCTCGCGCACCGACAAATCAAACTGCTCAGAGGGTTTGGGTTTTCGCATTTCCTGAAGGACCATTTTTGCCACCGATGGACTCAACGCTGCCCCGCCTAGAAAAACCTCTTGCAACCCGCGGATGATTTCCTCAGGCATGGACGTCTTCAAAAGATATCCGGCCGCCCCGGCATCCAATGCTTCGAGAACCTTTTCCTTGTCGGCAAAAATCGTCAGGACAATAACGGCTAGATCCGGCGCGAGCTTCGCGAGCTTCTGGATGCCCTCGACGCCGCCCATGCCGGGAAGGCCGAGATCCATCAGCACCATGTCCGGATGCGGATCCTTATCAATCGCGTCGAAAAGCTTGATGCAGGAAGGGAATACCCGATCGCAGGTAATATGCTCCTCGCGGTTGAGCAACCGCTGCAAAGTGCGGCGATAAACCGTGTCGTCCTCCACTACCCATATGTTGATCGGTATCATATCAGTTCGATGTTTTATACTGGTGGTCCGACTTATTCAACAGCGCGCTTAGCGCCACCGTCAGCGCCACCGTGGTTCCCTCACCGAGCCGCGAGTCGAGTTTAATGCTGCCGTCCATTTCCTCGGCACGCTCCTGCATGCTTTCCAATCCCCAGCCGTTCGTCGCAACCGACGGATCAAACCCGCATCCATTGTCGCGTACGCAGACCCGTAGACCTTCGCCAACCATTGAAAACGAAATCCATGCCTGAGTGGCCTGCGAGTGCCGGGCGCAGTTGTGCACAGCTTCCTTAAAAAACATAATCAGGTGCCGCTTGAAGGTCAACGATACAACAGCGTCGGGACAATCTTCCGCAATATCAACCGACAGCTCCATGGTGCCCAGTACCCGTTCGGCCCGCTCGACCAGTTTCTGGATCAACATCGGCAGGCGGATCGTGCTTTCGGCGATCACCCAAACCACCTCCCGCAGCGAGGCGCACGCCTCGCGGGCCATCAGGGAGAGATCGCAGAGCTCTTCCTTCATGTCCGTATCGACCACGGCATGCCGTAGTTGCTCGGCGGTCAGCGAAATGCTGCCGAGATTACTGCCGACATCATCGTGCAGGTCCCGGGCAATCCGCCATTTCAACTTATTGATCCCCCGCTTGCGCATCCGCTGCTGCACTACTAACCCACCCAGCAAACCGAGGAAAATCACAATCCCTGCCCAGATGGCCGCCTGCTTCTTCATCCGGGTCCATTCGACACGGGCCAGCTCCAGGTTCGTTTCCACCAAAGCCAACCGCCGGTCCAGCGGTCGACGCTTGGCCAATCCCTTGATCCATTCCCCCTGCGGCAGGATTCGGCGTTCCCGGCTGCAGCCATCGACCAAGCGCGGCAGCTGGTCTCGGTATTCTTCGGGGATCCCCTGCGCATCGATCTTGCAGCCAATCGACCAGACCTCGACGTTTTCGGTCACTAGGATTTCCCCGATCCCCAGAATCGACTTCCCGTTGTAATGTTCCAGAGCATTCAGGGTCACGCGGATATATTGCGCGGTATAAGCTTCGCCCACCACCGAAAGGGGGTTCCCACGGGTTCGCTCCCCGTCGGCATGCTGTACTTCGATCTCCCGGACGTCCGTAAAATCCGGACTACGCGAAAGTTCAAGCCGGATACCCCGCGGAAACCCAAATGCCGGTAGCACCATCGAATGCGGGGCGGCGGCCGGCCAGAAGTCGATCCGTCCGATGTTCTTGAACCGCCCCAGATCCATTACGAACTGCACACGATCCGGCAGTGCGGGGTCGCTGTTGCTTCCAATCATCAGATCGCCCCCCTCCACCTTTTCGTTACTTAGCGGGAATCCGAATCCATCCACCCCGTCGTTCAGGTATCGGGGACTCCATATCGGCGGCATTGAAAGCGCCCCCGATGCAGCCACTTCAACAATGTTGCTGCCCCAGGTGGTCATGTTGTCGCCAATCTTCCCATCCGGCTTCTGGCGGAAGAGATAGACCTCTCCGAGCGCGAAATAGGCCTGGCCCGACTCCCGAGCCGTTTGCGGAACCGTGATGCGAACCTCCTGCACATAGCTGTTGATTCCCGCGAAAAAAACCGGATACGGACCTGGGTTCGGAAAATCTTCATCCAGCCAGTCCACGACGGTTTCAAACCCGTCGGTCTTCGTGTTGAACACCTCGATCTTGAACCGTTTCGGGAAGGCATAGATTTCCTGTCCAGTCGGATTAAAGGCCGGTGCCAACGCGATTGAACCCAGTTGCGGAGACCGAGACAGCTTGATATCGATCTGGTGCGGTGACTGCGAATCTCCGGACCCGGGCTCCGCAAACAGCGAGTGGTGTCCCAAGCGATCGGACAAGATTAGGGGATTATGTTGCGGAAGCACCGAAATCTTTTTCAGCAGTTGCTTCCGCTCCGCTTCCAACTGCCGAACACGCGTCCGAGGCCACCGCGCCCATTTCTTTTCGGGCATACCGGCCTGCCGGGCGTGCCACTCCGAAGGGAAGCGGGGATCGACTGGTTCGTATTGCGGCTCAGTACCGACGATACCACCGATACCGCGACTCGTGATAGACATATCGGTGAAATCCACCTGGTTGGAATCAGGACCGGCGCGGACGCGGATCTGATGGAAGCCCCAATCTCCGGAATTCAGTTGTTGGTTCACGAAGCCCCCGCCGTTGAGTATGGCGGTATCGGGCGCCCCGGCATGGTAGTCGACCACTAGAGAAAACGCATAGTCCTTGCCGGTTTCCACCACCACGCCGGACTGGTGGACGATTTTATCCCGACCCTTTCCCGCTTCGTTGAAGGTACTGATTTGCGTGGAATACCAGGTGTTTCCCACACCGGTCAGCTCGCGGTTGCTGTCGCTGTAGAAATGGAACGTTGCGAAGGAGCTCTCGGCACTGCCCCCGTCGATGGTATCCCACCTCATGGTCCATTTGAGGGTGATCTCGCCATCAAAGGTATCGTCCGCAACATAACCGACTTCGTCGAGAACATCCTCGAACGATGCCACAACCCGACCGAGTCCGGCGCCGTCTACGTCAAGCTGATCGGGCAGATCGAGCGTCGCGAACACCGATCCTGCAAGGGCAATGCACACAGCAAGAGCGATACTATTCTTCATGGATCTTCTCCTGTTCCAGGTCGTGGCGGCACACAGGAATAAGCCACCCCAGTTCGTCGATCAAGCAATAGACGAATTGCTGCCAACGAAACTGAGAGTTGAAATTCATAAATCCAACATACCTGCCAAAGACAAGGTCCTAAAGAATTAACTTCCGGTTTCCTACTCCTCGACGATTGCTACTGACCTGTATAACTTAAGCCTACGGTCGCTGACAGAAGACATGAATAGGGGTTCGCCGAAACCGATCCCGACAACGACAA
>DAOVNC010000370.1 GCA_030630445.1 Kiritimatiellales bacterium
GGCCCGCCGATAGCGAGAGCAGGTCGGTCGTATCGATCACGTTGCCGCGGTGGCCAACGGCGTTGGAAAAATTCTTGAGGTCGTCCGCGCGCCCGACGCAGGTGAACTGGTCGTACCGCTCGATGATGGTTCCGGCATTCGGAACAAACGTTAGCCCAAGGCGGGTGATGCGGGTCACCACCACGCCGTAGTTCCGTAGCGGAGCCACGCTTCCCATCTTCTGCCCGATGAAGGCGGGGGAGGTTACGGCCAGGTGCTGCCGTTCGTTTTCAACATCCCGCACTAGGTTTCGCTCGCTCCGTTTGCCAATCAAATCGACCGCGATCGTGATTTCGCTGCTTCGTCCGACCACCAGCAGGATCTGGTTTTTCTCAAAGGTATCGTCGTATTGAAGGGGCACCAGGCGGTCGTCCACAAAGATGCGGCAGATCTGGCAGGCGTTGAAGTTGGTTACGCCGGATTCGGATATTTTTTTCCCGAACAGATTGGGGTTGGTGACTTCAACGAGCACATTCTCAACCCGGTTGTCGCTGTCGGTCGCCGTTTTGTCCGCGATGGAATCAAGGTCGATCTTCAGGATGCGCGGCAGGAGCTGGACAAATAAAACCACGCCGATTACGCCGAAGGGATAGGCGATGCCGTAGCCAATACTCACGGCGTCCGATCCGCCGCTGGCAATCAATCCTTCGGTGGCGGCGGCCAGTGCGGGGGTGCTCGTCAGTGCGCCGGCAAAGATACCGGTCGCCAGCCCCACCGGGAGATCGAGAAGCTTGGCGCCCGCCCATGCAACCAGGCCGCCCAGCAGGACAATCAGCAGGGCCAGTTTGGCCAGCGTGGCCCCTTCGCGCGCCAGTGAAGCGAAGAAGCGGCTCCCGGCGCCGATGCCGATGCAGTACACGAAAAGAACCAGGCCGAGTGTGCCGATGCTGGCCGGAATCTGATAGCCTAGATGCCCTGCCAGCAGCGCGGTGAACAACACGCCGGAACTGCCGAGGTTGATCCCTTTCACCTTCACTTTCCCCAGCAAAAGGCCGGTGGCAATCATGGCGAAAAGCGCAACGAGAGGTTGGTTGATCAGGAGTTGGTGCAGGGCGTCCAGGCTCATGGCATTTCAGGTTGGTAGGTTGGGGATGGCCCCCTTCAATGACCCCTCTTTAGAGTTTCTGTATGTGGTTTTGTCGATCTCGAACTTTTACCACGCCCCATGAATAGGCTATCCCGCATCCAAAGACAAGTGAAGTGACTCTTTTATGAAGGCGAAGCCGATGCACAGAAGCCCGCTCCAAAGAATCCGGAACCACAGATTCCTTTTTAGAACCCCTTACTGCTCGCTGACCTTGAGGCGGAGGAATGCCTTACCGAGGGCGGAAAGGGGGGTGTTGGAGCGGAACGTGACGGTTTCGGTGCCGTCGCCGTTGCTGGCGATGGACACCACCGTGGTGTGGTCGTCGATCCAGATTTGGAGATTGGCGGAAAATTGCACGGTGTAGGTGAGGTGGTCGCGGCAGAGGAGGCGGCGGAAGGTGATGGCAAAGTAGTCGATGCCGCCGTCTTTGATGACCAGTCCAAAGATGAGGCCGGAACGGTTGTTTGGGTCAAATGGACCGGTGCCGAGGGCGTATTCCAGCAGGTTGATGATGGAGTCGCCATCAGGGTCGGCGCCTGCTCCGGAGATGCCGGGGTCGGCAAGCTGGCCGGGGGTGAAGTGCATGTTTTGCCAGTCGGTGAAAGTTGGGCAGGGGGTTTCGTCCCGCCCGGGGGTTCCGTTGCTGAATGTTCCGGCGATCCAACTGGCCGGCAGGCTGTGGTCGGGAGCGGAGTCGGGATCGGCCAGGACGAGGGAGAAGCCGGAGCCGTCGGGTTCCGTGGGCCAGGGGGCGTCGTCGCTGTAGGTAAAGCTGATGACGGGGGTGCTTAGGCCGTAGGAGAGCGTGATGGTTTCCCCGCTGTTGAGCAGGTTTCCGCCATAGGTGCCGGCGACGGGCAGGCCCG
Organism: Kiritimatiellales bacterium; assembly: GCA_030630445.1. Lineage (GTDB taxonomy): Bacteria > Verrucomicrobiota > Kiritimatiellia > Kiritimatiellales > Pontiellaceae > Pontiella. The sequence continues at coordinate 1,993 of DAOVNC010000370.1, forward strand.
TGCCATAGCGTGACTCGAAGGCGGCGACGTCTTTCACCACGAGGACGCAGTCGCCGGGGGCGAGGGAGGTGATAGCCGCGGTGGAAAAATCAAAGCCGATGCCGGCGGTGAACATGAGCGGCGCGAGGTCGAGGGCAATGCTGTCCGAGATGTTTTGCAGCTCGATGAATTCAAAGTCGTCGTTGTCGGTGGCGATCTCCGTGCCGCTGGGGTCGGCGGGGTTGTACATGACTTCCGAGATGACGAGGTTGTTTTCCAGAAGCGTGGTGTTGGGCGTGCCGACGGTGAATTGCGCGGGATCCGACCAGCGGCTCCAGCGCCCGGAGACATCCTGCACGCGGGTCCGGATGCGGACGAGGTCGCCGGCTTCCGCGGTGCCGGGTGGAAGCTGGATGCCGAGGTCGGTGGTGGCGATCTCCGTGGTCCAGTCGGCATTGATCTCATAATGGCGCATGGCATAGCGGTCGTAGGCCGGTCCGGTGGGATCAAAGCGAGGGTCATCGGGCAGGGTGATGCGGGCGATGCGCCATTGGCGGGCGGCGAAGGGGTCTCCGCCTGGCGACGCGTAGACGTCGGACGTGAAGGTGAGTGTGTCCGCGGGGTGTCCGCCGGGCGAGGTGTCGGTGAGAACCGGCTTGACGGGGATGAGGCTTTCGTCGGCATTGAGATACGTGCTCTGAATGAAACCGGTGCGGCCGGCGACATAGTTGATTTGCTGGTTGAGCTTGCCCGCGAAGGTGCCGAGCGGCGCGGCGGTTTCTTCGTAGAACCTACCATGCCCGGCCTGGCCGAGGTCGACGTAGTAGTCCATGACCAGGATGGGGTTGTAGTCCCACATCGCGCGGTCGGCATCGACCAGCGAGGGCTGTCCGGGCGTGTGGACCCAATGGGCGGTTTCTTCCAGCAAAAGGGTTTGCTGCTCGGTATTGTGGAGCAGGTCCTGAAGATGGCGGAGGGCGTTGCGGTAGTCCTGCTGGAAGGCGGGGATGGCGAGCACGTCGTCGCTGAGCGGCCCGGTGGTTCCGCCTCCGCCATAGTGGGTGGTCCAAGTCAAGTCGAGATCCCAGTTGACGAGCTGCCATTTGTCCATGACCGGATTGTGGAGGAGGAAAAAGTTCTTTCCGTCGTGAATGTCGTAGTCGTGTATCCAGGTGGCGCTGGCGCGAAAGGCGAAGTAGCCCGGGAGGTCGAGCCAGTCGCGCCACCAGTTTTCGGTGGGCGCGCCGTTGTGGTAGGCATCGATGAAGTCGTCGGCATCGCCGTGCGGGTAGGCGGATTCGAGGTAGGGGCCTTGGTTGTTGGGCGGCTCCAGATTGTTATAGCCCTCCATTTTCCAGAGGTATCCGTCGGGCAGGGCGTGTTCGTCCAAAAACCGCCCGTCGAGTTGCTCGATCGCCATGTAGAGGCCCTGGAAGTCGGAGGTAAACTGGTCGACGCCGTCTTCGTCGGCGTTTTCGATGATGCGGAAGTGGACGTAGTGCGTCTTGGATGCGGGGTTTCCGGCGAGGTTGTGGATCTGATTCGGGTCCTTCTTCGTATTAAACAGCTTCACGCTTCCGAGCAACGGATAGAGGATCAGGGTATAATCCCCATCGGCC
>DAOVNC010000017.1 GCA_030630445.1 Kiritimatiellales bacterium
GAAGGCGATGTCGCCCTGGCCCGCAAGTTGTTGCGCGACGGCAGCGAAGTCGGGCAAATGATGAAAGTCGTCGGCGAGGAAGGCACCTCGATAGACGACTTTGTGGTCTACCTCAAATCGGAATATGTCGATGCGACCTACCTTCAGCAGAACGCCTTCAACGAAGTCGACGCCGCCAACTCGGTGGATCGCCAGAAATATGTATTTGGAAAGTTGCTCAAGCTGCTTCAAACCAAGGTGAAGTTTGGCGACAAGAACGAAGCCCGCACTTTCTTCCAGCAGCTCACGCAAACCTGCCGGGACTGGAACGGCAGCGAATTCCAATCGGACGAATTTAAACAAATTGAAGAGCAAATGGTTAAAAAGCTCGCGGAGGTTTCGGATTATGCAGAATAAAGTCTACCACCGGATCGAACAGATTACCGGCAACGTTATTGTGGTGAAGGCCGAAGGGGTGATCAACGGCGAGTTGGCGCAAGTTGAAGCGGCGCACGGAATCTCGCTGGCGCAGGTCATCCGGCTGGAAAATGAAAATGTGTTCCTGCAGATCTTTGCAGGCGGTCGCGGCATCGGTTCCGATGCCGAGGTTCGTTTTCTTGGTCGCACCATGCAGGTGCCTTTCTCCGAAAACCTGCTGGGCCGCGTTTTCACCGGATCCGGCGAGCCGCGCGACAACGGCCCGGCGATCACCGAAAACATGATCGACATCGGCGGTCCGTCCGTCAATCCGGCCAAGCGCATTATTCCGCGCAACATGGTGCGGACCGGCATCCCGATGATCGACGTATTCAACACGCTGGTCGAATCGCAAAAGCTGCCGATCTTCTCGGTGGCGGGCGAACCGTACAACGAGCTGCTCGCACAGATCGCCCTGCAGGCCGAAGTCGACATCATCATCCTTGGCGGCATGGGCCTGAAGCACGACGACTACCTCTTCTTCCGCGACAAGCTCGATGAAAGCGGCGCGCTTTCCCGCTCGGTCATGTTTGTCCACACGGCCTCCGACCCAACGGTGGAATGCCTGCTTGTGCCGGACATTGCGCTGGCCGTGGCCGAAAAATACGCCTTGGAAGACAAACGCGTGCTCGTGCTGCTGACCGACATGACCAACTTTGCCGACTCCATGAAGGAAGTCGCGATCACGATGGAGCAGATCCCGTCGAACCGCGGCTATCCCGGCGACCTCTACTCGCAGCTCGCCGCCCGATATGAAAAAGCCGTCGACTTCGAGGGCAGCGGATCGATCACCATTCTGGCGGTCACCACGATGCCGGGCGACGATGTTACCCACCCTGTTCCGGACAACACCGGCTACATTACCGAGGGGCAGTTCTACCTCAAGAACGGCCGCATTGAGCCATTCGGTTCGCTTAGCCGACTGAAACAGCAGGTGAACGACCGTACGCGCGACGACCACCGCGCAATCATGGATACCATGATCCAGCTCTACGCCTCCTTCAAGGAGACGCTTGAGAAGCAATCGATGGGCTTCCGAATGAGCGACTGGGACACCAAGCTGCTCAAATATGGCGAGCGCTTTGAAACCGAAATGATGGACATCACCGTCAACGTCCCGCTCGAAGACGCGCTCGACAACGGCTGGAAGATTCTGGCCGACTGCTTCGAACCCGCCGAAACCGGCATCGCTTCCAAGCTCACAGATAAGTTTTGGCCGAAAGGCTAGTTGGAGAGATCGGACGAATCCGCCAAAGACCAAAGAAAACAATGGCAAAGATTAAACTAACCAAAAACGAGCTCAAGACGCAGCGCGATGCGATGGCGCGCTTCCAGCGCTATCTCCCGACGCTACAGCTGAAAAAACAGCAGCTGCAGATGGAAATGCGGCGCCTCGACCAGGAAATCCTGGAAAAGCGCGATGAGGAGCAGGAAGCCCGGGCCAAGCTTAGCTCGTGGATCCAGCTCTACTCCGAGCCGATTGACCTGTCTCCTTTTGCGGAAGTCCAGACCTTGAAAACCTCCCTCGGAAACATTGCCGGGGTGAACATTCCAGTGCTCGACAACCTGGTTTTCAAGGAAGCAGTTCCCGACCTGTTCGAGACCGAGGCATGGACGGACGAGGGAATCCGCGTAATGAAGCAAATGACCCGCCTCCGCGTGGAACGCCAGATCCTTGAAGAACAGCACCGCCTGCTGGCCGACGAACTGCGCACCACGACCCAGCGCGTCAACCTTTTTGAGAAAGTGAAGATTCCGGAAGCCAAGGAAAACATCCGCGTGATCCGCATCTTCATGGGCGACCAGCAAACCGCCGCCGTCGCCCGCTCCAAAATCGCCAAAGGAAAGTCAGCTTAAGGGTAAAAGGAAACCGCGAATGAACGCAAATAGACGCAAATTAGTTCTGAAAAACAAAATATTAGTGCTCATTAGCGGTTGAGAAAAATATGATCGTTAAGATGAAAAAACTGACGCTCCTGTGCACCTCGACGCAACAGGAGCAGACCCTGCACAAGCTACGCGACCTGCAAGTCGTGCATGTGGAGCATGTCCAGGCACCGGAAGGATCGGATCTGGAACAGGCCCGCAACCACCTGCTCTACGTCCAGCGGGCGAAGGAGGTACTCGAAGCGCGCCCCGATGCCGACCCTACCGGCAAGGATCCAAACAAGCTGGTCGACACGGTCTGGAAGCTGATCCATCGGGAAAAGGAACTCAAAGAGACCCTCCAAAGCCTGGAACACGAGCAGGTGCGCATCACGCCTTTTGGCGACTTCGACCCGCGTAAAATCGAGAAATTGAATGAGCAGGGCTTGTGTATCAAGCTCTATGAATTCCAGATCAAGTCGCCGCCGGAAATCCCGGAAGGAGTGGCGATCTCCGAACTCGGTCGCGGCAAGAACCTTATCTATGCGCTTGCTGTTGGACGCGAAGAGTTTTCCATTGCAGCCCACGAGGTTCGCTTGCCCGACCAATCCCTTTCGCAAATAGAACACCACCTCGAAAAAACCACCAAGGCGCTCGAAGAAAACGAAGCCGATTTCCAACAATACGCCGGAGACCGCGAACTGGTGGAACAGATCGCCGGGGATGCAACCGACGGGGTCAACTATCTTGAAGTGCGGCATGGCATGGGTTCCGGCGATGCCGTGGTCTACCTCAAAGGCTTCTACCCCGCCGACCGCGAAGGCGACCTCGCCGCCGCCGCACAGGAAAATGGCTGGGGCTACCAATTCGAGGAGGTCGACAACGACGATGCCCCTCCCACCCTCCTGCGCAACCCCAAGTGGGTTTCCCCCATCAAGGCCGCACTGGACATGATCGGCGTGGTGCCGGGATACAAGGAACTCGATGTGAGCGCCCTTTTCCTGATCTTCCTCAGCATTTTCTTTGCCTTCATTATCGGCGATGCCGGCTATGGCCTCCTGTTCATTGCGTTGACACTGTTTGGGAAATTTAAAACCAAAGGCAATGCAACGGCACAACCCGGCCTAAACCTGCTGTTGCTGATGAGCATATTCTGCGTGGTCTTCGGTGCATTGACAGGTAACTACTTCGGCATTGCGATCAATACCCTTCCCGCTCCGCTCCGCGGCCTGACCAGCGACTACATGACCGGAAAAACGTCCGAAGGTGTTTGGAACTCCGACATTGCGGCAAACCACATCATGTTCATCTGCTTCACCATTGGGACGCTACACCTGACGCTGGCGCATGGATGGAACTTGATCCGCAAAATCAACTCGTGGGCGGCTCTGGCCGACCTCGGCTGGCTCTGTTGCACCTGGATGCTCTTCAGTGTCGTACTGAACATGGTCCTCTACATTGAGTTGCCGACATGGATAACCGCCTTCCAACTTCCACTGCTGGGAACCGGCATAGGTTTGATTATTCTCAGCCTGGTACTGACGAAGTCCTACTTCGGACTCGTCACGCTGGCACTGGATGTCATCAATAATTTTGTGGATATCATTTCATATGTTCGTTTGTATGCCGTAGGGGCCGCGTCGCTGGCGATTGCCCAGGCCTTTAACGGAATGGCGATGGATATGGGCTTCAGTGGTGCAGCAGCGATCGGTGCCGCCCTGATTCTCTTCCTCGGCCACGCCCTGAACATTATTCTTGGCGCCATGGGCGTGATGGTGCACGGCATCCGCCTCAACACCCTCGAATTTTCCAGCCATGCCGGAGTCGAATGGGCCGGCATCCACTTCAATCCTTTCAGAAAAAACACCGATAACCTTTAACCAGAAATCGATTAACAGGAGGAAATAAAATGTTAGACCTAGCCCCCGAACTAGCCCCCGCAATGATTAAACTTGGCGGAGCCGCAGCTCTCGCATTTGCGGCGATCGGCTCTGCGCTCGGAACCGGAACCGCAGCCATGGCCGGCATCGGTGCATGGAAAAAATGCTACCTGCAGGGTAAACCAGCCCCGTTCATCCTGCTCGTATTCATCGGCGCACCGCTGTCGCAGACCATCTACGGACTGCTCTTGCTGCTCGCCTTCAACAAAATGGCTCTCTTGGAATCCGCAGCTGTTATGTGGCCGGCCGTTCTTGGTGCAGGCATCATTGGCGGAATCGCCATGGGCATGTCCGCTTGGTATCAGGGCAAAGTGGGTGCATCTGGATCCGATGCACTGGCGGAAACTGGACAGGGATTTGGTAACTACCTCACCTCCCTCGGTATCGTGGAAACCGTCGCCCTCTTCGTGATGATCTTCATCCAGATGGCCCTCAAGTAGAATTCCAAACATTGGAGCTGCGAAAAACGCCCCGGAGCAATCCGAGGCGTTTTTTTAGCAATTTTATGGAGTGCGACGGGAACTGAAAGGCCACGCCGCTTTGGCGTACACAAGGCCAGAGCAACCGAAAAGCGGTATGGCCTTTCAGTTCCCACCGCACTCCAAAACTTTTTTCCTACCCCCACTTCCCCTTAGCCACATGCCCCTGCATTTCAGTCATGGAAAGCTTCATCTGGATGTAGGAGGCATCGAGACTCTTCTGGAAAACATCCACACATCCCGGATCCAGAGCATCGCGCAGGCCCGCCTCGCAGACCCGCTCGATCTGGCGCGCGAGGTCGATCAGCTGCGCATGCAGCGCGTTGGTGTTGCGCGAGCGCTCGATCACTCCAGCCGCCGCATCATCTAATTCGGAAAACACTGAACCCGCCGCACCGCACTTTGGGCAAACATCGCACACGTCGTCGCCATCGTGGATATACCCGCAAACACATTTCCATTTTTTCATTCCGACCTCCTGATTGATTAGGATCAGATGGTAACTATTCCGATTGCTCCAAGGAAGGAAAACCAACGACAATCAGCTCCCGGTACCTTGGGGCATTGAACGATTGAAATGCTCTAGGCGGAGCGTCATCTTGCCCAGTTCGTAGCGCGGATATCCGATCCGCGTTTCGCAGAGAATGCCGTACGTACGGGAAATCCGCAACGGACTTGCGAGCTACACGCCTCCTCCGAATCCCCCTTCGGCATCGTTTTCCTGCCCGTTAACCTCCAGGTTTTCATATACTATACTATATAAAATAGCTCAAATATGGCTCTTTTATGGTCAAAATATATAGTATTCTATATAAATATACAGGGCAAAAAAAACTAGGACGGAGGGTGCAGGCAGCGGAATCGGGTGGAACGAACCTGTTAAAAACGACAGCACATGTTGCACCGAGCAGCCCCCTTTGATGTTGAAAATCCAGCGGAGGCAAATCGCTCCCCTCCCCCAATTTCACTTTTCGTCTTTGCGGCGATGTGCATAATTGCCCACATGAAACTTCAAGCCATTATCCAAACGCTGGAACAAATTGCACCGCTAAATTATGCAGAGGAGTGGGACAATGTCGGGCTGCTGATCAATCCGCTGCGCCCGCGCAACGTGAAGAAGATTCTGCTGACCATTGATCTGACCGAAGCCGTGGCCGACGAGGCCATCGCCACCAAGGCCGACCTGATCGTGGCCTACCACCCCATTCTCTTCCGCCCGGCCAACCGGTTGAATGCCGACAACGCCTACGACCGCGCGGTGATGAAGCTGGTGCAGAAAAACATAGCCGTCTATTCCCCCCACACCGCGCTCGACGCCGTCATCGGCGGCGTGAACGACTGGCTGGCCGACGGCGTCGGCGAGGGCGAGGTTTCGGTGTTGCAACCGATCGACAACTCCGACGCGGGGCAAGGCCGCCTCGTTGAACTCAAACGGCCCGTAAAACTCAAGACGCTGGCGCAACGGATCAAAAAGCATCTGGGGCTTAAAACCCTGCGACTCGCTACAGCAACAGAAAATACCCCGATCCAAACCGTCGCCCTCTGCGCCGGAGCGGGAACGGATGCTTTCAAAGGCGTTCAGGCCGACTGCTACCTGACGGGCGAAATGAGCCACCACAACGTACTCGCCGCCACGCTCAACGGCTCGCACGTCATTCTCTGCGAACACACCAACACCGAACGCGGCTATCTTCCAGAGTTTGGAAAGATTCTACGCAAAGCACTCGGCAACGGGGTTGACATCTCAGTCTCTGAAATAGATTCTGATCCGATTACTTTCCACTGAGAAAACCTCCGGTTTTCCGTGGAAGTTATCAGTTAATCGTTATTTGTTATTAGGGGAATAGCTGGGGCGGGAATATCCGAACAACCCATAACTGATAACCACTAACCGATAACTGTTAACCGATAACCAATAACTGGAACTGTACAATGGCCAAAAAGAAAAAATCAGCCTACGCCGAAGCGGGTGTGGATATTGATGTAATGATGAACTCGCTCAAGCGGATCGGAAAAAAAGTAAAAGCCACCAACACCGCCGGTGTCGTTAGCGAGCTTGGCTCGTTCGGCGGCCTGTTCAAGTCGCCCGGCAAGGAAAGCCTGCTGGTGAGCAGCGTCGACGGAGTCGGCACCAAGCTCAAGGTCGCCAACATGGCCGGCAAACACAATACCGTCGGCCAGGATCTGGTCAACCACTGCGTGAACGACATCCTCGTACAGGGTGCACACCCCCTCTTCTTCCTCGACTATCTCGGAACGGCCTCGTTGTCGCCAAAAGTATTTGAAGACGTCGTCGGCGGCTTCTGCAAGGCCTGCAAGGAAAACGGTGCGGCACTGCTCGGCGGCGAAACCGCCGAAATGCCGGGACTCTATCCGAAGGGCGAATACGACCTCGTCGGCACGATTGTCGGCACCGTTGAGCGCAAGAAACTCATTACCGGCAAGAAAATCAAGAAGGGCGACGTATTGATCGGCCTGCCTTCCACCGGCCTGCAAACCAACGGCTATTCGCTGGCGCGCAAGGTGATTTTCGAGACCGCCGGAAAAAAGCTGTCCGACCTCGTACCCGGCACCAAGACCACCTTCGAGAAAGCCCTGCTCGCCATCCACAAAAGCTACCTGAACCCGGTACTTGCCCTGATGAAGAAAGTCGATGTACACGGCATGGCGCACATTACCGGTGGCGGGCTATACGACAACGTGCCGCGCGTCCTGCCCGGCAACGTCGATGCCGTATTCGACCGCTCCACCTGGAAGACGCCCGCCATTTTCGAGTTTATCGAAGAAGCCGGCAAGGTGGATCATGAGGAAATGTACCGCGTGTTCAACATGGGCATCGGCTACGTTATCATGGTGGCCAAGAAGGATGTCGAACAGACACTGAAAATCCTCAAAGCCGAAAAACAGCGCGCCGTCATTGTCGGAGAAGTCGTTGCCGGCTCCGGAAAATCAGTATTGGTTAACTAACCCGACCGCAGGCAATTGAGCGCGCATAGCAATCAATTTTGCCTGCTCCCGCCCCAAAGACGTGTGCTTTTCAAGCCTCGTCTTTTTTTTCCGGAGAGACTATCTGAAGCATTGTTGACCATCCATGAAACGGAAGTTTATCCTTGGGAAGTTGCGCAGGCAGGTTATACCCTTGGGCCATGGATTTTAAAAGCCAGCTTTCTTGGCCCAAGCTTGCCCAGCGTCGGATGGAGCCGCATTTATATTTAGGAGGGATAGGATGAAGGCTACGGCGGGCGCAATACTTGTAACCGTTGGAGGCATGCTTGCCGGCGGTGCTCGGGCGGAAGAAGTTTCGCTCACTATGCCCAACCCGCTAACGACGACGTTTACGGTGGGCAGCGGCGACTATTTGCAATCAGGACAGGCAAGCTGGACGCTGGACATCAACAGCGGCGGAGTGCTTGAAGTCAGCAAGCCGAGATGGGAAACGGTCTTCCAGCAGGATGTTGCGGGAACCTCTATGGTTAATATTGCCACCGGCGGAACCATCTCCTTCACCAATACGACAGGAAGGGGCAGACGCTTTTTCGTGGGCAATGCCGCCGGGGGAGCAGCAGTCGGCATTATCAACCTGAAGGGTGGAACCATCCTTGGCGAAAGGCTTGCCGAATTCTCGTTGGGCCGCGATGGAGCCGAAGGCTACCTAAACATTAGCGGTGGTGCAGCAACGGTTGGCTCCCTGGTCATGGGAACAGGGGGAACCGGCGGAGGAACGGCCAAAATCGATTTCACTGCCGGTAGCACCGGAACCCTCTCTGTCGTCGGCAAGGACGTCGCCTTTTTCGAGAGGCTCTTTATCTCCGGTCAACTAACCCATAACGGGATTAGTTCCGGGAATTTTACCAACCATTTCCACACGGATGGATATTCGGTGGCCTTGCTGGGCGTCACGCTTCCCGAGCCGCCGCTACTGCCGTCGCCTCCCCTGATTGATCCTCGTTTTCCCGCAGAATGGCATGCCCGTCAGGCTATCCCATGCGAGGAATGGGCACGCTGGCCGCGGACACGGTTACGGCAGCTGGAGGCGGAGCGGAGCCGCTTGCTCGCAGCAATCTCCGTATTGCCTCAGCATGATCCAATATTCCTTTCCAACCACCTTGGCTATCATTCCATGTTCGAAGAACCCGGTTCCGACGGTTCGTTGCCGCCGCACCAGATTGTCTTCAAGTGGGAATTTCCCTCCCGACTCGATTCAATCGCCTTGGTTCCGGCCTTCAACCCGAAGGAGTTCGGAGCCTATGCCTTCCCGAAACGTTTCAAAATCGAGGTGTGGGATGTCTACATGGCCGCGTTTGAAACTGTCGTGAACTGGATGGATGAGGACTTTCCGGATCCCGGCCCTTATCCGGTTTTGGGGGGGGGGATCGACCGAGGCGTGAGCCAGGTTCGTATTACGGTTCCGCAGGTGGCAAGGGAATCAGGCGTGGCGTATTATGCGCTCGGCGAAATCTATCTGTTCCGCCAAACCGCAGCTGGTGGGGTCGCCGACAATATGGCCATATGGGGCCGCTCCATCGATGTAGAGGTATCCGATTCGTTTTCGATGCCACCACTATGGGATGCCCAGTACCTGAACGACAGTATTGTGTCGTTGGGGTTTCCCTTGAGCGATGAAACAGTTGAGGTTGCAGACCTAATGGTCACCTACGACGACGAAGCACAGTTTTCGGATAACGTGCAACTCACGTTGGATCTGGGCCGTGTGCAGGATATCGGGCGCATCGATTTCTGGCCGGCGGCGGCACCGTATCTGCTGGCACTTCCGGCGTTTGGTTTCCCGGAAAAGATTACGGTGGAGATGTCGGCGAATCCGGACTTCAAACCGGTCAAGGTCGTCAAGGCCAACAATGCCAGCAGGCGGATGCATCGCGAGAACCTGCTTTCCATCATCGGCGAAGGATACGACGCACAATACATTCGCGTTACCATGGAAGGGTTGAGCGAATATAAGGGGAAACGGATTTTGGGGCTGGGGGAAATTTCGGTTTCCGAGTATGGAGAAGTCCTATCGGCCAACTGCAAGATCACGGCGCAGGGGATTCCCGAGGAATATCTGGATCAATTGCCACGGCTGGTCGATGGATACAGCTGGCAGCGGCGGATTTTGCCGCAGGGCGAATGGATCAAGGGTCTGGCCAAGCGCCGACCGCTGGATCGGCGCCTAGTCGTGGTGGAGCAGAAGCTGGAGCAGGCCCGGATCGAGTGGCAACGCATCAAGCAACGCTCCGGCATTTGGGCTGGAGTCATTATTGTTATGGGGCTAGTCGGAGGATTGGTGGCGCAGCGGCAGATGCGCAAGCGGGGAATGAATAAACTAAAGTGGCGTATTACCCGTGACCTTCACGATGAAGTCGGCAGCAGCCTAGGCAGTATTTCGCTAACGGCCGAACAGCTGAAGCATGCCGAAGTGAATATGGAAGTTAAGGAGGAGCTTTGCGATCTGTCCCTGCTGGCCCGCGAGGCATGGGCTTCCTTGCGTGAAGTCGTTTGGGTCATTGACGAGAGTACGATCCGCTTGCCCATGCTGATCCAAAAACTGGTCGAACGGGCTGAGCGGGTGCTGGGCGAGGTGGAAATTTTTGTAGAAATCTCGGAAGATTGTCCAGATTGCGTTGTGTCGTTGCCGTTTAAACGGCATTTGATTATGTTCTTCAAGGAAGTGGTGCATAATTGCGCCCGCCACTCACAGGCAACCAAGGTTTGGATTGATTTTTCATGGGTTGACCATCATCTTCAGCTATCCGTCCGCGACAATGGATGTGGTTTTGATTCATCGATGTCCACGGCTGGTTGGGGACTGGGCAGCATGAAGGGTCGCGCAAAAGAAATGGGGGGTACAATGCAGGTGACGTCACGGATTGGACAAGGAACCACCATTGTACTGAAAATTCCCCTGGCTAGCTTGTCGGGAGAACCAAGCAACGGCTATACAACTTCGAACTAAGATGATACCGATCAACATATGGGTAGTGGAAGACGATCCGGGCTATCGCCGCATATTGGAGCGATTGCTTAATCGCGAGGAGCATATTACCTGCAGTCGCGTTTTTCCGTCCTGCACCGAGCTTTTCGAGGCCATTGAAACGGAACTGCATCCGGATCTGCTGCTGATGGACCTCGGCCTCCCAGGCATGGGAGGCATGGAAGGCATCCAGAAGCTGGCCGGGCTGGCGCCGGATTTGGCCGTGGTTGTATTGACGGTTTTCGCGGACAAGGCAAAGGTGATGGAATCCTTGGATGCCGGGGCGGCGGGCTACCTATTGAAGTCGGCCATGCCGCAGGAAATCGTCCGGGGGTTGCAAGAGGTTTTTTTGGGCGGAGCAGCGTTAAGTCCCTCCGTGGCAAAAATGGTGCTCGAAGAGGTTCGTAAGCCCAAGCCCTCCGAGCAATTCGATTTATCGGCGCGCGAGATTGAAGTGCTGGAACTGCTGGCACAGGGCCTTTCGACCCAGCAAATCGCCGACAAGCTTGAGATCAGCTACCGCACCGGCGCATTCCACCTCAAGAATATCTACGCTAAACTAGAGGTTCAGTCCCAATCGGGCGCAGTGGCTAAGGCGTTACGTTCTGGAATCCTCTAAAGCCGGTGTTGCCCCCGAGTCACGCAGTAGCGCCGGGCGCTGCTCCATCTGTCCCAGACATTTTTAAAGCCCATCTATGATGGACCAATCGCTTGGGCACTTGCCCGGTGCCTAATCTTCCTCGGCTTCCGGGTCTCGATGTCTTCGACCGTTTCTACCTATCAATTTTGACAGTAGAATCTGCGGCTTGTACTTTGATACATTCTCCTTTCAATCGCAAAACCTCCAGGGAGGAGGGGCTTCAATTGCGGGCAGTATTCGCAGATGCGTAAATAAAAGGAGAGAAATCATGAACAAGAAGTTAGGTTATGCAGTTATTCTTGCTGTGGCACTTGTTGCTGGCGGCGCACGAGCGGCAGAAGTGTCGCAAACCATACCCAATCCGCTTACAACCACCTATACGGTCGGTAGCGGCGATTGGTTGCAACCCAACCATGCCAGCTGGACGCTCGATATCAACAGCGGCGGAAACCTGGATATCGCAAACCCTACTTGGGAGACTGCTCTCCAGCAAAATGCTGCGGGAACCTCCACGGTAAACATCGCCGCTGGCGGAGCCATGACCTTCACCAATGCGGTCGGAAACGCAGCGCGCTTCTTTATCGGCAACCGTCCGGACGCGGTCGCCTATGTCAATGTAAACGGTGGAACGTTTAACGGCATCGGTCTGACTGATATCGCCATTGGCCGCGAGGGTGCAACCGGCTATCTCAACATTAGCGCAGGAACGGTCATCCTGGGTAGCCAACCCGTACTGGGGTCCGATTTTGGCGGCACCACGGGCACCGGAATCATCAACTTCACCACGGATAGTACCGGCACCCTTACGATTACGGGTGTGGACCAAGCCTACTACGAAGGGATCTTCACCGATGGAACCCTGACCCGTGGCGGAACGACCTACGGCACCTTCGCTGAAAACTTTACGGTGGTTGGCTCCGAGCTGACGGCGATTGCGGGCGATATCCCCGCCCTGCCGCCATACTGGAAAGAAGATCCCGTCTCGACAGGTTCCGGCATTACTGGCCGCGCCTACGCCGACACGTTGGCTGGCAAAGCCGCCGATCACAATGGCGACACCATCACATTCAGCAAAGCCAGCGGCCCGGCATGGCTAGTCGTTGCGGGCGATGGCTCCCTGTCCGGTAGTCCCACGGTTTCCGGCACGAATACGTTTACCGTCACGGCGACCGACATCGACGGCGCTACCAATGCGACTCTGAATATCTTTGTCACCGACCCCTCCGCCCCTATATGGAATTCGGATCCCGTCGCCGGTGCTGCGGCTGTTGCCGATTTTTCCTATACCGGCACCTTGGCTGGTCAAGTAACCGATCCTGAAGGCGATGCAATCACTTTCAGCAAAGAAGCCGGCGGGCCGGCGTGGCTGCTGGTGTCCACCAATGGCGTCCTGTCGGGAACCCCGACCGGTACGGATCTTGGATTGAATACGTTCACTGTCACTGCAACCGATGTCGATGGATCCACAAGCGCTGAACTGCAAATCCCAGTCGATGTGGGCGTTGGCGCCATCGGCTTCAACTTTACCGCGAACTGGGACAACACAACCATTCAAGGGAAAGGAACCGTGGATGGTTTCGACCAATGGACCGACTCGGTGACGAACTCTGCCGGGACAGGCGCCTCACCGGCCAACAGCACGAATGCCAATGCCGTCACCACCCCGATCAATGCATCGATGGTTACCGTGGCATGGTCTTCGGCCAACCTGTGGAACGCGGGGGATGAAAGCAATCCGGAACAGGGCTTGTACAAGATGTATCTGGACGATGGCGGGGATGGACCGTCGGTCACTGTTTCCGGCCTGACTGCCTGGTTGGCCGATGTCGGCGCGACGGGCTACAAGATTGACATCTACCGGAACACCGACAGTAGCAACTTCGCGGTATTGAGTATCTATGATGGAACGACAACCAGCGATCCTCTGCTGGAGACCATTGCCGCGGCGGCTGGTGTTGGGGACGGAAGCTATCCTACAGGAACTGGCGGCAGCGGAGCCCGCTCAAAACAGAGTGCGGTCGGTACGTTTACTGCCGACACCATCACCTTCCACTCTGCCAGAAACGGTGGAGATCGGGCCAGTATCTCCGGGTTTAAGATCACCGCCACCACAGCCGGCGGGCCGGCCGATGCCGTTACGGACCTTGTGATTTCCGCTCCGATTCTCGGCGGCACGGCGGTGGAACTTTCGTGGACCGGTGAAGAGTTGAAGCCCTACCGCGTGGAAACCAACTCCAACCTCATCATTAGCGAGGGTTGGAATACCTTCGAGGGCGGGCTGACTGGAAACGGTAGTTTGATGTCTGTCACCAATACGATTGGTCCGGATCAAACCTTCTATCGGGTGATCTCGGAGTAAATGGAAGGAAGAGGCCAAGCCCGGCATGGCTGGGCTTAAACCTTAAAATAAAATGCAAAACTTTTGATGCTGGGTGATCCAGCATTCATAAACAGGAGATACACATGAAGATGAAGTTAATAACCGCCCTGATGGTCTTGGGCGCAATAGGGGTTCAGGCGGATAGCTTTATCGGCCCAGGAACTGACTGGGCCGTTGACGCTAACTGGGCGAGCGGAACTGCCCCTGGCGCATCGCTGGCGGGATTGTATGTCGAGAACGGCGCTACCGTAAATTATACCGCAGCTCAAGGTACTACCACGGAAACGTCGGATGTGAACATCGGAAGGCACTCGGGAGGCACTCCTGGTGATGGAATCCTGAACATGCTGGGTGGCACCATCCTTGTGAACAACTCCTGGGGTGTTATCGTTGGCCAACTTAAAACAGGTGTTCTGACCATTGATGGTGGCGGCAGCTTTATCCAGCAAAACGATAAAGACTTCCGCATTGGAAATGAAGCCGCCGGTAACGGAACCGTCAATCTGATTGATGGCACCTTCACGGTTGCCACAGTCAATGGCGATTTCCAAATTGGACGAAATAACGCCCAGGGTCTTCTGGATATTTCCGGCGGAACCGCGACCTTTGCCAGTGCTCCGACCATGGGGGCTAACGGAACGATTAATTTCTCGTCTGACAGCACGGGATCTCTGACCATTACCGGAACCGACCAGACTTATTATGAAGGTCTTTACACAGCAGGTGACCTCACCCGTGGCGGCACCCAGATCGGTACCTTCGCTAGTGATTTCAGCGTAACTGGATCCACGCTTACCGCGATTCCGGAACCGGCGACCCTCAGTATGGTTGCCGCATTTGGCGGTGCGGTGCTCTTTATCCGCCGCAAGCTGATGATCTAATCCAAAGTCTGGAATAGATCGAGGCAATACGGGAAGATCGGACTTCGGTCCGGTCTTCCCTTTTTCAACTTTTAAGCCCAATCTGGGTCTGATGGATAAAGTCGCCGCCGTGGGCCGCCGGAACGTCCGTCGTCGAACACAAAACCACCGGATATGCATGATGAAAAAGACGATAAAATCCACAACAACTATTTTGGCCGCGATGGCGCTTACGCTCCTCTGCTCGCAGGCGGGAGAGATCTCGGGATCAATTCCCAATCCGCTCACAACCACCTACACCGTTGGAAGTGGGAGCCATTTCCAGCCAACATCCCTGACGCTGGACATTAACAGCGGCGGAACATTGGAAATCACGAACCCAACCTATGAAACGATTTTTCAGCAGAACGCTGCAGGAACCACGACGGTCAATATTAATTCCAGCGGCACCATGGACTTTTCAGGAGCCAGCGGAAACGGAGCACGCCTATTTCTTGGAAATGCCCGCTCCGATGCAATTGGCATCATCAACCTAAATGGCGGCATATTCGACGGCTCGGGCCTGACGACCGAGATTGTTTTTGGCCGCGATGGCGCACACGGTGAATTCAATATTAGCGCAGGCACCGCAACCTTTGGAACTACTCCCGATTTCCAAAATGGCTCCATCGACTTTACAGCGGGTAGCACTGGAATATTGAGGGTCAGCAGCGGAAGTCAGGCCTACTACGAGGGTCTTTTTACCGAAGGAAACCTAACCCACGACGGTAGTCATGCGGGGAATTTTTCCGATCACTTCCACACGAGCGGCGAATATGTGGCATTGATCGGCGTCGTGCTTCCCGAGCCTCCTCCGCCTCCAGCACCGGAAGGCCCGCTGGCGCTTTGGTATCTGGCGCCTGCCACGGACTGGGAAACCCAGGCACTTCCGTTTGGCAACGGCCGAATCGGCGGTATGGTTTTTGGAGGCGTGGAACAGGAGCACATCCAGTTTAACGAAGACAGTCTGTGGAGCGGCGATGAATCCACGGAAGGCACCGGAACCTACCAGGCCTTGGGCGATCTCTACGTCAATCTGCCCGGACACACCAGTCCGACGAGCTATAAGCGCAAGCTGGACATTAGCGAGGCGGTTCACACCACCACCTACGAGGCCAACGGCACCGTCTTTACCCGTGAATATTTCGCCAGCTATTCCGCGCAGGCGATGGTTATGCACTATGCCGCGGATCTGCCGGGGCAGTATACGGGAAGCATCGATCTCACCGATGCGCGCGGTGTCGTGCCGACGGTTTCCGGCAACAAGATCACCTTTACCGGGACGCTGAGCAACGGGTTGGTCTACGAAAGCCAGTTGATGGTGCTCAATGAAGGCGGTAGCCTTTCCATCAATGGTGCCAGCATCGATTTCACCGGCTGCGACAGCCTGACGCTACTGCTGGTGGCCGATACCGACTATCTTGCCGACTCCACCGCCGGCTGGCGTGGCCCGCATCCCGCCGCCGCACTGAATGCACAGCTCATCGCCGCATCGGCGAAGACCTATGCCTCCCTGCGTAGCGAACACATCGCGGAGTACAAGGAAATGTTCGACCGCTGCGTTCTCGACATCGGAGAAGGGCCAACCGATTGGGAAATCACGCCGACCGACGTTCGTCTGTCGAACTATAAAAGCGGCACCGACGACCCCGGCTTCGAGAACCTCGTATTCCAGTATGGGCGCTATCTGCTGATCAGTTCGTCGCGCCCCGGCAACGGTGCGCTGCCGGCCAACCTGCAAGGCTTGTGGGCCAACAGCTTGAACCCGCCATGGCGTTCGGACTACCATTCGAATATCAACATCCAGATGAACTACTGGCTTGCCGAACCAACCAACCTGTCGGAATGCCACCAGACTTTGGCGGACTATTTTTCCAGTCTGCGCGATGTGCGCAAGCTGCGCACCCAGGAAAAATATGGTGCGGGAACCCGCGGATGGACCGTGCAGACGGAAAACGGCATCTACGGTGGTAGCAGCTGGAAATGGAACCCACCCGGTAGCGCTTGGTATTGCCAGCACATGTGGGAACACTATGCCTTCAGTCTCGATCAGGACTACCTGCTCAACCAAGCCTATCCCATGCTGAAGGAGGTCGCCGAATTCTGGTGCGACCGACTTGTGATCAACAGCGCAACCGGCCTGCTCGTTTCGCCGGATAGCTGGTCGCCCGAGCAGGGTCCGGACGGCACGGCCGAGACGGATATTGCCTCCTACGACCAGGAGATTGTCTGGGATCTGTTCAACAACTACATCGAGGCCTCCGAGATTCTTGGAATCGATGCCGCGTTCCGAGCGGACGTCACAGCCAAGCGTGACCAGTTGCTGATGCCCGAGGTCGGCAGCTGGGGACAGCTAATGGAATGGACGCCTGAGATTTCAACGGACAATCCCGACAACCACCATCGCCATGTCTCGCATCTGTTTGCCCTGCATCCTGGACGACAGATTTCACCGTTCACCAATCCTGTGCTGACCGATGCCGCCCGTGTTTCACTGACGGCCCGCGGCGATGGCGGCACCGGCTGGAGCAAGGCGTGGAAGATCAACTTCTGGGCACGCCTGCACGACGGCGCCCGCGCTCACACGCTGCTCAGTGAACATTTGAAGAACAACTTTTACGCCAATCTCTACGATACCCACCCGCCGTTCCAGATCGACGGAAACTTTGGCTACACGGCCGGGGTTGCGGAAATGCTATTGCAGTCGCACGACGGGGCACTACACCTGCTGCCCGCCCTGCCGGCGGCATGGCCCGAAGGATCGGTCAGCGGGCTGCGCGCTCGCGGCGGGTTCGAGGTTGACATGGCTTGGTCCAACTCGGTGCTCACCGAGGTTTCGATCCGTTCGGACGCCGGGGAATCATTCAAGGTACGTTCGCCGGTTCCGCTCAAGGCAGTGCCGCAATGGAGTATCGATACCGTCGGATCCGTTACGACCGTCAGCGTGGACTTGGACTTTTCCGCCGAGGCTGCTGCGCCGGGTGAATGGTTTATTCCGGCCAACGACCCGGATGGCGACATTACGATGGACACCAGCACAAATCTGATCGACTGGGCCGAAACGGATGCCTTTACCTATACATCAGATGATCTGAAACGGTTCTTCCGGTTGAAGAAAAACGCGACCCCGTAGATATACAAAGCGCATTGAGCAAGTCCCGCTCGCCCAATGCCCGCAGTATCCCGAAAGGCTAGTCCACCAGCACGTGC